>JBDLRG010000130.1:0-5338 GCA_039800125.1 Actinomycetota bacterium | reverse complement strand
ACCATCGAGCCGACGTAGTCCGTCCCCTGGAGGTGCGCCATGTCGTAGCACTCGATGCGCAGAGGGGCCTCGGGCAGACCGAGCAGATCCTGGATCTCGGACAGAGCCCGACTACGGGAGTTGTGGTCCGTGGCCCGGCGCAGCCGGTGCCGGGAGAACTCCTCCACCGCATTGCGGGTCACCGTCTCCTGAAGCTCCCGCTTGTCCCCCCGCAGGGGGACCCTCAACGACACCGCGCCGCCGCGCTTCGTTCCGAGCCATTCGGCGAACGCCTCCGGTGTGCTGGGAAGGGCGGGAACGAGCACGAGGGGCGGCACCCCGAGCGGCGGTTGCTCGCCGTAGAGCTGCTCGAGCACCCTGTCCACCAAAGCCGCAGGATCGAGGTCCTCGACCTTGTCGAGCATGAATCCCTTGCGCCCCACCACCCGACCGCGTCGCACGTAGAACACCTGCACCGCGGCCTCGATGTCGTCGTCGTGGATTCCGATGATGTCGAAATCCTCGTCCCGGGAACCCACCATCAGTTGCTTCTCCACCACGCGGGCGACGTTCGCCAGCCGGTCGCGCAGACGCGCCGCCCGCTCGAAGTCGAGGGCCACGGCGGCCTCCCTCATCTCACCTTCGATACGTTCCGTGACGTCCTCGGTGTGCCCGTCCAAGAAACGGCACAGCCCGCGCACGTGGTCGCCGTAGGTTGCGGCGTCCACCTCTCCCACACACGGTCCGGAGCACTTCTCGATGTGGAACAACAGGCACGGCCGACCGAGTCGCTGATGCTGGCGGAACTTTCCCTCCGAGCAGGTGCGAACGGGGAAGGTGCGAAGGAGATGGTCGAGGGTGTCCCTGATCATCCAGGCGCTGAGGTAAGGACCGAAGTAACGGGTGCCCTTGCGGCGGGTGCCGCGCATCACGACGGCCTTTGGCCATTCGTCATCCATGGTCACCGCGAGGAAGGGATAGCTCTTGTCGTCCATCAGACGCACGTTGAAGCGGGGCCGGTGCTGCTTGATGAGGGAGTACTCGAGCATGAGCGCCTCGAGTTCGCTGCGCACTTCGATCCATTCGACCGACGCGGCGGTGTTCACCATCGCCACCGTGCGCGGGTGCATCACGGCGGGATCCTGGAAGTAGTTGGCGAGCCGCGAGCGGAGATTGACGGCCTTGCCGACGTAGATGACACGCCCGAACTCGTCCGTGAACTGGTACGAACCGGGACCGGTGGGAACGGTTCCCGGGGCGGGGCGCTCCACGGCCATGGTCTCAGCCGGCTCCCTTGCGCGTGGCCGCCGCCTTCTTCGTCGCGACGCTCTTCTTCGCTGGCGCCTTCTTTGCGACGCCCTTCCTTGCGACGCTCTTCTTGGCGACGCTCTTCTTGGCGACGGGCCTCGTCGCGGGAGCTCTCCCCCCCTCCACGAACCCGGTGGTCCGCTCGGGCGTCACGTTGAGCAAAGGAGCGAGGAAACGCCCCGTGTGGCTGCCCGCATGACCCGCCACCGTCTCGGGCGATCCTTCGGCCACCACGAGGCCGCCCCCGCTCCCGCCCTCCGGGCCCATGTCGATGATCCAGTCGGCCGTCTTGATGACGTCGAGATTGTGTTCGATGACGAGAACGGTGTTGCCCTGATCGACGAGTCGGGACAGGACCGTGAGGAGACGCCGGACGTCCTCGAAGTGCAGACCGGTGGTGGGCTCGTCCAGCAGGTACAGGGTGTGGCCGGTCGGGCGCTTGGCGAGCTCGCTCGCCAGCTTCACCCGCTGGGCCTCGCCGCCGGACAGCGTCGGGGCCGACTGCCCGAGGCGCACGTAGCCGAGTCCCACGTCCACGAGGGTCTGCATGTGCCGGGCGATGGAGGGCTGGTTGGAGAAGAAATCGAGGGCCTCGGCGATGGGCATGTCGAGGACGTCGGCGATGGTGCGGCCCTTGAAAGTGATGTCGAGGGTGTCGCGGTTGTAGCGCGCGCCCTTGCACACCTCGCAGGGCACGTACACGTCCGGCAGGAAGTGCATCTCGATCTTGATGGTGCCGTCGCCCGAACAGGCCTCGCATCGGCCTCCCGGGACGTTGAAGCTGAAGCGTCCGGGCTGGTAGCCCCGCACCTTCGACTCCGGGGCGGCGGCGAACAGCTTGCGGATCGCGTCGAACACGCCGGTGTAGGTGGCAGGGTTCGAGCGCGGCGTGCGACCGATGGGCGATTGGTCCATGTCGATGACCTTGTCGATCGCCTCCATGCCCTCCACGGTGCGGTGACGCCCGGGAGCCTCCTTCGACTTGTTGATGCGCTGGAGCAGGGCAGGCAGGAGGATGTCGCGCACGAGCGTGCTCTTCCCGCTACCGGACACCCCCGTCACCGCGACGAAACACCCGAGTGGGATCTCCACGTCGATGTCGCGCAGATTGTGCTCGCGGGCCCCGCGCACCACGATCACGTCTCCGGCGGGTGTGCGGCGCGATGCGGGAACCGCCACCTCCGCGGCACCGGTGAGGTAGCGACCCGTCACCGAGTCCTGGGCCGAAGCGATCCCCTCCACCAGCCCGCTGTAGACGATGTGACCTCCGTGCTCGCCCGCGCCGGGTCCGATGTCGACGATCCAATCGCTCTCACGGATGGTCTCCTCGTCGTGCTCCACGACGATCACCGTGTTGCCGAGGTCGCGCAGGCGGAGGAGGGTCTCGATGAGGCGACGGTTGTCGCGTTGGTGGAGCCCGATCGAGGGCTCGTCGAGCACGTAGAGGGTGCCCACGAGCCCGGAGCCGATCTGGCTGGCCAGCCTGATGCGTTGCGCCTCGCCGCCGGCGAGCGTTCCGGCCGCCCGCGACAGCGAGAGGTAGTCGAGCCCGACGTCGAGCAGGAAACCGAGTCGCGCATTGATCTCCTTGGTCACCCTCTCGGCGATGATGCGGTCCCGTTCTCCGAGGACCAGTCCCGCGAGAAAGGACGCCGACTCCCCGATGGACATGTCGCACACCTCGGCAATGCTGCGACCGTTGACGGTGACGGCGAGGCTGGAGGGCTTGAGCCGTGCTCCGCGACAGGCCGGACAGGGCACTTCACGCATGTACGACTCGAACTGCTCCCGTGTCCAATCGCTCTCGGCCTCCTGGTGGCGGCGCTTGATCCACGGCACGACCCCCTCGTAGGTGGAACTGAACTGGCGAACCTTGCCGTACCTGTTGCGGTACTTCACGAGCATGTTTCCGCCCTTGCCCTCGAGGACGATCTGGCGGTGCTTGGCCGACAACTTCGCCCACGGCCTGCCCGTGTCGATGCCCTCCTGATCGGCCACCGCGGCGAGCATGCGAGTGAAATAGCCCGTGTGGGCGCTGCGCCACGGGGCGATGGCGCCCTCGTCGATGGAGAGGCGATCGTCGGGAACCACGAGTTCGGGATCCACCTCGAACTTGGTGCCGAGTCCGTCGCAGTTCTCGCACGCACCGAACGGTGAGTTGAAGGAGAAGTTCCGGGGAGCCGGCTCGTCGAAGCTCGTGCCGCACTCGGGACAGGCGAGATGCTGACTGAAGGTGAGCACCTCGCCCTCCCCGTCGTCCGACGCCACCAGCTCCACCTGGGCGACCCCTTCGGCGAGGCGCAGGGCGGTCTCGAGCGAGTCCGTCAGGCGGCGACCGATGTCGTCGCGACGAACGAGACGGTCCACGACCACCTCGATGTGATGGTTCTCGTATCGCGCCAGCTTCTCCCCCGACGCCAGGAACTCGGCGATGTCGCGCACCTCCCCGTCGATGCGCGCGCGAACGAACCCCTGACCGGCGATGTCCGCGAGCAGGGTGTCGTGTTCCCCCTTGCGACCCCGGACCACGGGCGCCAGCACCTGGAAACGCGTGCCCTCGGGCAGGGTCATGATGCGGTCGACGATCTGGGAGGGGGTCTGCCGACGCAGTCGCGTGCCGTCCGCGGGACAATGCTGCTCGCCGATGCGGGCCCAGAGGAGACGGAGGTAGTCGTAGATCTCGGTGATGGTCCCGACGGTCGAACGCGGATTGCGGGAGGCCGATTTCTGGTCGATGGAGATCGCCGGAGAGAGACCCTCGATGACGTCCACGTCGGGCTTGTCCATCTGGCCGAGGAACTGGCGGGCGTAGGCCGAGAGACTCTCCACGTAGCGACGCTGTCCCTCTGCGTAGATGGTGTCGAACGCGAGACTGCTCTTTCCGGAGCCCGACAGGCCGGTGAAGACGATCAGACGGTCGCGGGGGAGCTCGAGGCTGACGTTCTTCAGGTTGTGTTCGCGCGCGCCGCGAACGACGATCTTGTCGGCCACCCGAGCGAGGCTACCTAGCGCGCATCGCGCAGTTCGCGCCGCAGCTCGGCGACCTCGTCGCGGAGACGGGCTGCGTACTCGAAACGCAGGTCGGCCGACGCCTCGTGCATCTCCTCCTCGAGGGTCTGGATGAGCCGGGCCAGTTCCTGCTGGGGTAGGGAAGAGATCTCGCGGCGCACCTTCTCCTTCTCCCGGTTGCGGCGGATGCCGTTGCGGGGCACGGAGGCGGCCTCGTCCCCCAGCCCGAGCGCCGAGAGGATGTCACCGACGGCCTTGCGCACGGTCCGGGGGTTGATTCCGTGTTCGAGGTTGTGGGCGACCTGCATCTCGCGCCGCCGGCGGGTCTCCCCGATGGCCCGCTCCATCGAGGGGGTGACCCGGTCGGCGTACATGACGACCTGGCCCGCGACGTTTCGTGCCGCGCGACCGATCATCTGGATGAGGGAGGTCTCGGACCTCAGGAACCCCTCCTTGTCGGCGTCGAGGATCGCCACGAGCGACACCTCGGGCAGGTCGAGGCCCTCGCGCAGGAGATTGATGCCCACGAGCACGTCGAACTCCCCCAGCCGCAGGCCGCGGAGGATCTCGATGCGCTGCATGGTGTCGATGTTGCTGTGCAGGTACCGCACCCTCAGCCCCTGCTCCGTGAGGTAGTCGGTGAGGTCCTCGGCCATCTTCTTGGTGAGAGTGGTGACGAGGACCCGGTCGTCGCGCTCCACCGTCTCGCGGACCATGGAGATGAGGTCGTCGATCTGCCCCTTCGTCGGCTTCACCACGACCTCCGGGTCGACGAGTCCCGTGGGGCGCACGATCTGCTCGACCACGCGCGTGCTCTGGGCCAGTTCGAAGGCGGCGGGGGTGGCCGACATGAAGATGCACTGGTTGATCCGTTCCATGGTCTCCTCGAAGCGCAACGGACGGTTGTCCTTGGCGCTCGGGAGCCGGAAACCGTGCTCCACGAGGGTGCCCTTCCGGCTCATGTCACCCGCGTACTGGGCGTGCAACTGGGGCACCGCCACGTGGCTCTCGTCGATGATGAGGAGGAAGTCCTTCGGGAAAT
>JBDLRG010000129.1:0-8254 GCA_039800125.1 Actinomycetota bacterium | reverse complement strand
GCACGATGAGACCGGCCAGTTCGACGAGGGCGTTCACGCCCTTCTCCGGCTCCAGCCCGGCATGCGCCGCGCGACCCTCCACCGTCACCGTGAACGTGCCGGTCCCCTTGCGACCGGTCTTGAGGTCCCCTCCCTCGGCGGCGGGTTCGAGCACGAGCACGGCCCCCGCCGCCCGTGCCCGGGCCTCGAGCAGCGCGCGCGAGTCACGCGAGCCGACCTCCTCGTCGGCGGTGAGGAGGATCTCCACCCGGGAGCGGTCCGCGAGGGACGCAACGGCGTGGATGGCCTGGACGATTCCTGCCTTCATGTCGAACACACCCGGCCCCGTCGCCCGGCCGTTCCGCACGGTGAAGGGACGGTCAACGACGGTGCCGGCGGGGTGCACCGTGTCGTGGTGCCCGAGGATGAGGACGTGCGACTCGGCACCACCGCGCCAGTGGACGTGCGGACCGGCGGATGACTCGACGAGGACGGGGCGTGAGCCGAGTCGCTCCTCCATGAGATCGGCCAGCAGGTGCGCGTGGGCGGTGAGGCGCGCGATGTCGCGCGACGGCGACTCGTTGGACACGAGCCGACCCAGGTCGGCGAGCATCAGGTCGAGGTCCACCGACGTCAGCCCCGCGCCGGGGAACGTCTGCGCATCACCACGAGTAGGGCACCGAACAGGGTCAGTGCCGCTGCGGATGCGGCCACGGGGAGCATCGTGGTGCCCACGACCGGGATCTCGGCGGAGGCGAGGCTGACGGTGGCGGTGCACAACGGATCGCCGACCTTGTTGCCGCCGGTGTCGACGGCCCACCAGGTCTGCGTGACGTAGTCCTCGACCGCGGATGCGAGGAGGTCGTAACTGAATTCGACGCCGATGTCGCCGGTTCGCTGCGCCTGGTCGATGGTGACGACCCCGTCGACGACGATCGTGGTCCAGGCCCACTCGTCGTCACCGTCGACGGTGAGGGTGAGGGTCGCGGATTCCCCCGGCGCGAGGAAGATCTCCTCGGAGTTCACCGAACAATCGATGATCGACAGGTAACCCTCGGCATCGGCGGGCGAGGCGATCAGCATCGAGGCCGCAACGGCCACGGCCATCGGGACGAGACGGGAGATCCTGTTCATCGTGGGATCCTTTCACCGGACCTGTCGGGCGACCCCGACCCTAGTGGTGCGATTCGAGGCGGTCCGGGACGGGCACGACACCGATGCCGGGTCCTCGGGGCATGAGGCATCCTCCGGACAGTGCGAAGGGTTCGGTGATGTCCGCGGCGAAATAGCGGGACGACGCCGAGAGGTCGGCCGGCAGGGAGAACGCCGGATGGGTGGCAAGTGCCAGAGAACCGCCGCGACCGATCCCGGACTCGAGCATTCCTCCCACCCACGCATCGACACCCGCATCGCGGCAGAGTTCGGCCATGGCGACGGCGCGGGCGAGGCCGCCGACCCGCGCCGGCTTGATGTTCACCGCCGTGCATGCCCCGATGTCGAGCGCGCGCAGCAGATCCTCGGTCGTCATCACCGACTCGTCGAGCCCCACTCCCACCGCACCCTCGCGCACGAGAACGGCATGCGACCCGACGTCCTCCGCTGCAAACGGTTGCTCGACGAGCGCGACACCCATGCCCCCCAGTCGCACGAGCGTCCCCACATCCGCGACCCCGAACGATCCGTTGGCATCCACCCCGAGCGTCGCCGTGTCGCCGATCACGTCACGCACGGCGGCGATCACATCGAGGTCACGGCCGGGGGCGATCTTCACCTTCAGGTGCCGATAGCCCGCCTCGACCGCCCGTCGACAGGCCTCGGCGGTCAGTACTGGAGAGTCGGCGAGTCCGATGACCGCGCACACCTCGACCGGGCGCAGGGAACCCCCGAGCGCCTCGGCCAGCGGGATTCCGAGTGCGCGACACCGGGCGTCCCACACCGCCGAGGACACGGCATGGCGTGCCATGGGAAACGCATCCGTCGGCAGCCCCAGTTCGAACCGTGCGGGATCGGTGACGTCGGCACCGAGGATTCCCGGTCGAAGAGACCCCCGGAGATGCACCCCCGAGACGTGCGCCGACTCGCCGGTGTAGAAGTCGCCCTCCGGTGCCGTGTTCTCGCCCCACCCGACCGATCCGTCGGAGAGCACCACACGCACGATGGTCGCTGTCCTCGTGGCATGAACACCGCTCGCCGTGACGAGGGGTTCGACCAAGTCGAGGACGATCCGGATCGGGTCGACCCCGACGATCGTGCACGGCCCGCCGACCGCCCATCCCTCGGACGAACGGGGCACGGAATCCTTCATCCCCGGGGTCGACCGACCGACACCACGCTCAGTCCGAGTGCCGTGTACCCACCTGCATCCAGGACGTTGCGCGTGTCGAACACGATCCGACCCGCCATGGCGGCCGCCACCGCGGTGGGATCCACCCCGGCGAACTCGGGCCATTCCGTGAGAACGACCAACGCGTCGGCCCCCCGGACCGCATCGAGGGCGGAACCCACGCACCGGATGCCCCGACCGACCGCCGGGGCAGGGACGGAGACCGCGGGATCATGGGCCACCACGTCCGCCCCCCTGTCCACGAGACGACTCGCCACCTCGAGAGCCGGTGAGTCGCTGAGATCATCGGTTCCCGCCTTGAATGCGAGGCCCCACACGGCGATCCGCCGTCCCGAGAGGTCCCCTCCCACGGCCTCGGCGAGACGATCGGCGATGCGATCGAACTGTTGCTCGTTGGCCTCGATGGCCTCGCGCAGGAGGTCGAAGGAATATCCGACGGCCCGGGCCGTGGCCACGAGGGCGCGGGAGTCCTTGGGCAGGCACTTTCCTCCCCAACCGGGCCCGGCGCGCAGAAAAGAGGCTCCGATGCGGGGGTCGAGACCGAGCCCGCGGGCCACGTCGGCGATGTCGCCGCCGGTCTCCTCGCAGATCGTGGCGAGTGCGTTGACGAAGGAGAGTTTCATCGCGAGGAACGCATTCGACCCGTATTTGATGGTCTCGGCAGAGGCCGGATCGGTGAGTACGACGGGGGCGTCGATTCCGGTGTAGAGGTCGGCCACCGTCCTGGCCGCCTCGTGGTCGTCGGCCCCCACGACGATCCTGTCCGGGGCGAGGAAATCCCGCACCGCCGTTCCCTCGCGGAGGAACTCCGGGTTCGACACGACGACGACGTCGTCCCGACCGAGGAATCCCGCGATCGTGACGGTCGAGCCGATCGGCACCGTCGATTTGTTCACCACGACGGTCCCCGGGGCGAGCAGGGGTGCGATCTCGTCACAGGCGGCACGGACGTGGGACAGATCCGCGGAGCCGTCGGCGCTCTGGGGAGTGGGAACGCACAGGAAGACGAAGCGAGCCCCATCGACCGCGGCCCCGGCCCCGAGGACGAAGCGGAGACGATCCGCATCGAGTCCTTCCCGCACCAGCTCTTCGAGGCCCTCCTCCATGAAGGGAACGGTCCCCGAGGACAGGTGCCGGACCCTCTCGGGCACGATGTCGGCGCACGTCACCGAATGTCCCAACTTCGCGAAGCATGCCGCGGTCGGCAACCCGACGTAACCGGCCCCGATGACGGCGATGACGGCGGGCATTGCGACAGCATAGGTATGGAGCACACGGGAAGAGGAGCCCCGGCTCGCGTCGACCGCACTGCGCTAGCGTCGTTGCCCATGGCGCGCAACGTCCCGCAGGCCCCGGAGGGCCTGTTCCCCGTCGGCGTGCGCGAACCGGTGAGGGACTACCTGGCTTCGTTGAGGTCGAGGTGGAGCCTCATCGTGGAATTGGCCCGCAGCGACCTTGCCTCGCGCCACCTCAACACCGCCCTCGGCCAGCTCTGGCATCTCATCAACCCGGTGCTCAGCATCCTCATCTACTTCCTCATTTTCGGTGTCCTGCTCGACACGCGCCGCAACGTGGAGGACTTCCTCACGTTCCTCGTCACCGGGGTGTTCCTGTTCCGCTTCGCCCAGGACATCGTGACGTCGTCGGCATCCTGCATCGCCAACCGCAAGGGCCTCATCCGCTCCATACAGTTCCCGCGGATGGTGCTCCCCCTGTCGATCTTCGTCCGCGAGATCATCGAGATGGTCATCCCCCTGTCGCTCCTCGTCGTGGTGGCCCTCTCCGACGGTGTGCGCCCCACATGGAGATGGCTGGCCCTCCCCCTCGTCTTCGTCGCCCTCGCCCTCGTCGCGCTGGGGCTGGCCCTCATCGCCGCCCGGCTCGGCGAGACGGTGCCCGACCTCCAGCTGTTGCTCCCCCATCTGTTCCGCATCCTCTTCTACATGTCGGGCATCCTCTACAGCGCCCGCGCGCTCGACGCGAACCCGACCGTGCACATCCTCTTCGAGATCAACCCGCTCTACGACGCGATCTCCTTCGCGCGCTGGTCAATCCAGGGCGAGACCCTGCACCCCGGCATGTTCATCGGGCTCGCATTCTGGACGCTCGTGCTGCCGGTGACCGGATTCTTCTTCTTCCGCGGAGCGGAGAACCGTTATGGGCGCTGAGGTGCAGGTGCTCCTCGATGCGCGGCACGTCTCGGTGACGTACCGCGTCTACGAGCAACGGGCTCTCGGGCTGCGGGAGCGCGTGCTGCGCGGCAACCTGCGCCGCTCGTACCGGGAGATCCGCGCCGTGCAGGACGTCTCCCTGATGCTCCGACGCGGGGATTCGCTCGGACTCGTGGGGCCGAACGGTTCCGGCAAAAGCACGCTGCTCAGTGCGCTCACGGGTCTCATTCCCGTCGAGTCGGGGAACATCTTCGTTCACTCCCGGCCCACGTTCCTCTCGGTGGGAACGGCGATGCAGGGGGATCTCACGGGTCGTCGCAACATCGTGCTCGGCTGCCTCGCGTCCGGGATGACGCGCGCTGAGATCGCGGACAAGGTCGACGACATCATCGAGTTCAGCGGCTTGACCGACGCCATCGACCTGCCGATGAAGACCTACTCGAGCGGCATGAGGGCGCGGCTCGTGTTCTCCGTCGCCACCGCCCGCACGCCCGAGATCCTCCTCATCGACGAGGCCCTCGCCGTGGGTGACCAGCACTTCCGTCAGAAGTCGAGCGCTCGGATCGCCGAGATCCGCGCCCGGGCCGGTGCGGTGGTGCTCGTGTCGCACAACCTCGCCGAGATCGGTCAGTCCTGCACCCGGGTGATGTGGCTCGAGCACGGGAACGTCGTCATGGAGGGACCCACCGACGAGGTCCTCGAGCGCTACACGGCCGGACTCCCCGACTGATCGGGAACGGTCTCGGGCCGGCCGTCCGGCCGGCGATACCCTGAAACACATGCCGGTCGCCGATTCCCTCGTCGTGGTCGGCCTCGGATACGTCGGTCTGCCGCTCGCCGTCGAGGCCGCACGGGCCGGAATCGCCGTCACGGGGCTGGACACGAACCCGGGGACGGTGGAACTGCTCTCGACGGGTCGCTCCCACGTCGATGACATCTCCGACGCCGACATCGCCGGCGCCCTCGCCGCGGGATTCCGGGCCACCACCGACCCTGCCGTGATCGGCGACGCCCGGTGGATCGTCATCTGCGTCCCCACTCCGCTCGCCGAGGACGCCACCCCGGACCTCTCCTTCGTGCTCGGTGCGGCCGCGACCGTGCGGGACCATCTGCGCGCCGGCACCACCGTCATCCTCGAATCGACCACCTATCCGGGCACCACCGACGGGCCGGTGCGCCGGGTGCTCGAGCAGACGGGTCTCGTGGCAGGACGCGACTTCCACCTCGCCTTCTCCCCCGAGCGGATCGATCCCGGCAACCCCGTGTGGGGGCTGACCAACACCCCCAAGATCGTCGGTGGTCTCACCCCGGCGTGCCGCGACGCGGCGGCCGGCCTGTACTCGGCGTTCGTCGACACCGTCGTTCCGGTCAAGGGCACGCGCGAGGCGGAACTGGCCAAGCTGCTCGAGAACACGTACCGGCACGTGAACATCGCCCTCGTGAACGAGATGGCGGTCTTCTGCCACGAACTCGGGATCGACCTGTGGGACGCCATCGGCGCCGCGTCCACCAAGCCCTTCGGATTCCAGGCGTTCTACCCGGGGCCGGGCGTGGGGGGACACTGCATCCCCATCGATCCCAACTATCTCTCGTACCAGGTGCGCTCGCTCGGATACCAGTTCCGCTTCGTCGAGCTGGCCCAGGAGATCAGCAATCGCATGCCCGGCTACGTGGTGCGACGCGTGCAGGACCTCCTCAACGATCGTGGCCGCGCGTTGCGCGGCGCCAAGGTGCTGCTGCTCGGCCTCACCTACAAGGCCGACATCTCGGACCAGCGCGAGACTCCCGCGCGCGACGTCGCCGAGGGCTTCCTCGCCAAGGGTGCCGACGTGACGGGTCACGACCCGCATGTCGACTCCTTCGGCACCGGCACCGGGCCGCTCCCCCTCGCCGCCGACCTCGAGGAGGCATTGCGCGGGTGTGACGTGGCCGTGCTGCTCCAGACCCACTCCGCCTACGACCTCGACCGCATCGCCGCGCTCGCTCCCGTCGTGTTCGACACGCGGGGGCGGATGCACCATCCCAACGTCGAACGTCTCTGAGGGAGGGCCGATGAGGGTGCTCGTGGCGACGTGCGCGCACCGCGGTGACGACGCCCGCATCGTGCAGCGTCAGGCCATCGCGCTCACCGATGCCGGACACGAGGTGGTGCTCGTCGCGCCCGCTCCGAGCCCCCGGGGACCGATCGTCCATCTGGTGGTGCCCCGGGCCCGCGGGCGGCGGCGGCTCCGTTCGTGGTTCGCCGTCACCCGCGAGGTGCGCCGCCATCGCGATGCGTCGGTGCTCATCGTCCACGACCTCGAGCTCCTCGTTCCGCTCGCCTTCGTGCGCCGACTCCCACCCCTCGTCGTCGACGTCCACGAGGACCTGGCCGCCAGCGTCACGGACCGATCGTGGCTCCCCCGACCGGCCCGGAGACTCGCGGCCCTCTTCGTGGATCGCCTCGAGTCGAGGGCCGCACGCATCGGCACCGTCATCGCCGCGGAACACTCCTACCGCGACCGCCTCGGCAACGTGCCGGTCGTGCCGAACTCGACGCCGGTTCCCGCGTCCTGTCGGCCCCGCGAGGCGGGCAGCAGGCGCGTCGTCTACATCGGGCGCATCTCGCGCTCGCGCGGCTGGGACGAGATGCTCGCCTGTGCACGTCGACTTCGCGACCGGGTCGAGTTGCATCTGTGGGGTGAACCCGATGCCGACGTGCGCGAGGAGGTGATGCGGGCGTCGGAAGCGGGCGAGGTCACCTGGCACGGTTACGTCGACAACCGTGCCGCACTCGCGGCCGTCGAGGGAGCAGCCATGGGTCTGAGCCTGCTCGCCGACCTGCCGAACTACCGCCGTTCCATGCCGACGAAGGTCGCGGAATACCTCGCGCGCGGCGTCCCGGTGGTGGCGAGCGATCTGCCCGCCACCCGGGCGGTGCTCGACGCATCGAATGCCGGGATCCTCGTGGCCCCGGGCGACGTGGACGCGGCGTGTTCCGCCATCACGGCACTGCTCGATGACGAACGACTCGCCGATGACATGGCCCGCCGCGGACGCGAGCACGCGCGCGCGCATCTCGACTGGAACCGCGACGCTGTCTCGTTCGTCAGCATCATCACCGCCGCCGCGCGCTGAGGCTCCGGCACGGCTCACCCGTCAGCGAGGCGGAACCTCGAAACCGGCGAAGACGAGGTCGAGTCCCTCGTGCACCGCCGACGCCGACGCGACGAGAGCCGACTCCCCGATCTGCCAGGTGTGGCCCTCCCCGCCCGCGCGTCGCACCGCGACGTGCCCGAGTCCGTGCGACCGATAGGCGCGCCCGCCCCTGCCGAGAACGTCCCGGATGAGCGCGGTGTCGGCCCCCCGTGCGACGGCGGGCCAACCGCCCGGAGAGTCGCGCACCACGGCCGCCGGGAAGGCCAGTGACGAGCCGGCGAGGAACGCCGAGTCTCGCTCCGATCCCCGCCGGTGACGACGCAGGGTCACGCCGCGACCCTCGAGCCACAGGAACTCCGCCGCCTTTCCCACGATGTCGGCGCGGGAGCATTCGAGCGCGTGGACGAGATCGGAGACGTGATGGGGGTCGTAGAGGTCGTCGTCGTCCCACTTCACGATGACATCGGCGTCCGTCCGACGCACGAGGATGTCGAGCACCCCGCCGAGGGGGACCGAGGAATCCACCGCGACCAGACACGTCGAGGACCCATTGGCCAGTCGTATCTCCCCGTCGGGCGGGGCGAAGCCGTGGCATCCCACCACCACGTCCATCCCGGTCCGG
>JBDLRG010000128.1:0-2656 GCA_039800125.1 Actinomycetota bacterium | reverse complement strand
CGCGCCCCGTCTTCACCGCGCAGGACGCGCAGTCCCGTCACGAAGGACTGCCAGGACGCGTTCGTGGGAGCGAAGCCCAGGCGGCCCTTCCAGGAAGGATCCAAGAGGTCGTCGATGGCGGTGGGAGGAGTCGGCACGAGGTCGGGGTTGTAGACCATGACGCGCACGCGTCCCGTCACGCCCACCCACTTGTCGGCGGGAGAGGAGTACTTCGCGTCCACCTTGTCGATGACCGAACCGGGCAGGGTGGCGAGCAGGGATTCGACCGCGCCGAGGGCACCGGCGTCCTGGGAGAAGTACACGTCGGCCGGGCTGGCCTCGCCCTCGGTGAGCAGGAGGGCGGCGAGCTCGCCACTGTCGCCGTAGCGGGCGTCCACCTTGATGCCGGTGTCGGCGGTGAAGCGGGCGAACAGATCGGCCACGAGGGACTCGGACCGGCCGGAATAGACGGTGAGGGTCGTGCCGGTGAGGTCGGCCGGCGCGGTGGTGTCGGTGGAGCCCGACGATCCGCCACAGGCGGCAACGACGAGGCCGACGACGGTGACGAGTGCCGCGAGGCGTGTCCGCCGGCGTCGCCGTGTGAGCGGAGGGGTGTTCATTCCGGACTCTCTTTCCCGCTTGTTAGGGGTTCCTAACAAGTGGGAACAGTACCGTTAGGAGGACCTAACGTCAACCCTTCGTAGCCTCCCTACCGCGGCGGAGCTCGCACCGGAAGTGAGAACTACCGTGGCGCCCATGCCCGAAACCCCCGATGCCACGCCGATCGACATCAAGCCCCGCAGTCGCGACGTGACCGACGGCTTCCGTCGCGCCCCGGCGCGCGCCATGCTGCGGGCGGTCGGCCTGGGGGACGAGGACTGGGTCAAGCCCCAGATCGGCATCGCCTCGGCGTGGAACGAGGTGACGCCCTGCAACGTCTCCCTGCGTCGCCTCGCGGAGTGGACGAAGAAGGGCGTGCGGGCCGCCGGTGGAGTGCCGCTCGAGTTCGGGACCATCACGGTGTCGGACGGCATCTCGATGGGGCATGAGGGCATGCGGGCCTCGCTCGTGTCGCGCGAAGTGATCACCGACAGCGTCGAAACCGTCGTGCATGCCGAGCGTTTCGACGGCTTCGTCGGCCTCGCCGGCTGCGACAAGAGCATTCCGGCCATGCTCATGGCCGCCGCGCGCCTCAACCTCGCCTCGGTGTTCGTCTACAACGGCTCGACCATGCCCGGACGACACGAGGGCGCCAACATCGACATCACGACCGTCTTCGAGGCCGTGGGTGCCTGTGCCGCCGGCACGATGACCGAGGACGAGCTCGGCGCCATCGAGCGTGCTGCCTGCCCCGGTGAGGGCGCCTGCGGCGGCATGTTCACGGCCAACACGATGTCGTCGATCGCCGAGGCCCTCGGCATGAGCCTTCCGGGTTCTGCCTCGGCTCCCGCCATCGACCCCTCCCGCGAGGGGGACGCCGAGCGCGCGGGAGCCGCCGTCGTCGAGATGCTGCGCCTCGGCATCCGGCCCCGGGACATCCTGACGAAGAAGGCCTTCGAGAACGCCATCGCCGTCACGAATGCCCTCGGCGGTTCGACGAACGCCGTGCTGCACATCCTGGCCATCGCCCACGAGGCGGGGGTCGACCTGTCGCTCGACGACTTCAACCGCATCGCCGCCCGTGTGCCCCACATCGCCGACACCAAGCCGGGCGGTCGCTACCACATGAGTGACCTGCACCGCATCGGCGGCGTGCCCGTGGTGCTCGCCCACCTGCTGGAGGCGGGCCTCCTGCACGGGGACGTGCTCACCTGCACCGGGCGCACGATGGCGGAGAACCTCGCCGAGCTTTCACCCCCGCCCCCGGACGGCGACGTCGTGCATCCGCTCTCCGATCCCATCCACGCCGAAGGTGGCATCAACATCCTCGTCGGCACACTCGCCCCGAAGGGCGCGGTGGTGAAGGTGGCCGGACTCACCGCGGACCAGATGAGCTTCGAGGGCCCGGCCCGCGTGTTCGACGGCGAGGACGGCGCCATGGAGGCCATCCTCGAGGGTCGCATCAACCCGGGCGACGTCATCGTCATCCGCTACGAGGGCCCCAAGGGTGGGCCGGGAATGCGCGAGATGCTGGCCATCACCGGCGCCCTCAAGGGTGCCGGGCTCGGTTCCTCGTGCGCGCTCATCACCGACGGACGCTTCTCGGGGGGCACCTGGGGATTCTGCATCGGCCACGTGGCACCCGAGGCGGTGGACGGCGGGCCGATCGCCTTCGTGGCCGAGGGGGACCGGATCCGCATCGACGTACCCTCCACCTCTCTCGACCTCCTCGTCGATCCGGCCGAACTGGAACGCCGCCGGAAAGGCTGGACTCCGAACCCGCCCCGGTACACGACGGGGGTGCTGGCCAAGTTCGCCATGCTGGTGCAGGGGGCGGACATGGGGGCCGTCACGAATCCCCGGGGGTGACCTTCGGCAGTGGACGGCCTCAGGAAGAAAAAGGTTCTTCCGTTGCTGGCCGAATGCACGTAACATTCTGTACGTGAAGACTGCACCCGAAGTCAAGCGCACCACCGGTGCCGAGGCGGTCGTCAAGATTCTCGAGCGTGCCATCGAGGTCATCGCCGAGGGTGGCGAGACGGCGATTCGCACCAATCCGATCGCCTACGAGTGCGGC
>JBDLRG010000127.1:0-4685 GCA_039800125.1 Actinomycetota bacterium | reverse complement strand
TGCCCGGACCCTCCACCGCGCACGAGGACATGTGGAGCCCGTACCTGGAGCGGGCCGACGTCCCCGAATCGCACCTCGTCCAGGGCGAGCGGGACGGTGCCGGGAGGTTCGCGGCGTGGTTCCGCACCGTGGAGGACTTCGGTGACGACGAGATGCTCAATCGCTGCGCCCTCGCCTACATCTCCGACGACCTGCCGACCGAGTCGGTCATCCGCGGGGTTCCCGAGCTGGCGGCGCAGTGGAGCGTCGAGGGGGCCTACTTCTCGGCGAGCCTCGACCACACCATCTGGTTCCACCGGCCGATGCGGGCGCATGAATGGCATCTCTACGAGATGAGCTGCCATGCCTACATCTCGGGGCGCGGCCTGTCGCTCGGGTACGTGTTCTCCCGGGAAGGGGAGCACGTGGCAACGATCGCCCAGGAGGTGCTCGTCCGTCTCACCGCCGACAAGCGGTGAGACCGTCGCCATCGGGCGACGCAATGATGGTGGTCGAGACCGGCGTCGATCCGGTGACCCCACGCTTTTCAGGCGTGTGCTCTGCCAACTGAGCTACTCGACCGTGTCGCGACGGCGCGCGACATCTCTGCCGCACACCGCACGATGGCGGTCCCGACGGGACTCGAACCCGCGACCTCCGGCTTGACAGGCCGGCGTGAACTCCAACTTCACCACGGGACCACATGTGTTTGACCACACCTGGTCTTGGCACCCCCAACGGGATTCGAACCCGTGCCGCCACCTTGAAAGGGTGGTGTCCTAGGCCGCTAGACGATGGGGGCTCGGACGACTCCGGTTGAGAGCAGGGCAACGCTACCAGCGCCCCCCGGGTATGCCATCCTCGCGGGCATCCCCGTCATCCCTCGGCGTCGAGGACGTCGACAACGGATTCGAGGAGCCACCCCACGTAGCCGTAGAGGATGCCCAGGTCGTCGTCGGGGTCCTCCGGATCGGGGCCGGTGTCGTCCTCGGAGACGTCGAGGAGGGTTCCCAGCACGAGGCGCACCGAATTGAGCGCCCGCATGAATCCGAGCACCCGTTCGCGGGGGACCGGTCCGTCGGTATCGAGGAGCCCTCGGGCGAGGTCCACCGAGGCCCGCGCCGACTCGACCAGCTCGGGTCGCATGAGTCGGCGGAACTCGGCGTCGTGCTCGGGCATGTCGTGGTACGCCGCGGGGAAGAGGCGCGTCGTGCGGGGGTCGTCGTCGCCGGCGCCGAGCATCCCGTGGAGCGAGTCGAAGAGACTCGTCAGCGTGCGGCGTTCGTTCTCGCCCATGTCCATGTCGAACATGCCGTCGTCGCGGGCCGTGATCGGGGCGGGGGGTCGCCACTTGCGGAAGGCCACGCTCACTCGTCCTTCTGCATCGTGGCCCAGAGCCCGTGCTCGTGGAGGCGGAACACGTCGATTTCGGCCTTCTCCCTCGGACCCGACGACACGACCGCGCGACCCTTGTGGTGCACGTCGAGCATGAGCTGTTCGGCCTTCTCGCGGGAGTAGCCGAAGAGGGTGCGGAACACCCACGCCACGTACGACATGAGGTTGATGGGGTCGTTCCACACGAGCACGATCCAGGGGACGTCGGGGTCGACGACGGTGTCACCGGTCACCTCTTCCTCGACGGCGGTGTCGGCCGCCGAGACCCGCACGGATTCCATGGCTCCCATTGTGTCGCCGGTTGGTCGCTCTTGTCCGCCCCCTTACGATGAACCACCGTGCCCCTCAATGTGCGTCCCGTGGTTCCGTCCCGCCTGCGCGGCGGCGTCCACGGGGGTCGTGCGCCCCGGTCGCGCGCGGCGGGCTTCCTCGCCCTCACCAAGCCCCGCATCATCGAGTTGCTGCTCATCACCACCGTTCCCACGATGGTCGTGGCGGAGGGCGGTTGGCCCGATTGGGGTCTCGTGCTCGTCACCTTGCTGGGCGGTTCATTGGCCGCCGGCGGTGCGAACGCGGTGAACATGTGGATCGACCGCGATATCGACGCCCTCATGGAGCGCACGCGCAATCGCCCGCTGGTGACCGGTCTGATCCGTCCGCGCGAGGCCCTCGTGTTCGCCGTCCTGCTCGAGCTCGCCGCGTTCGCCGTGCTGTGGGCGGGGGCCAACCTGCTCTCGGCCTGCCTCGCTCTGTCGGCGACGCTCTTCTACGTGTTCGTGTACTCGTTGTGGCTCAAGCGCACCAGTCGCCAGAACATCGTCATCGGCGGTGCCGCAGGAGCGGTGCCGGTGCTCGTGGGATGGGCGGCCGTCACCGGGAGCCTGGCCTGGACGCCATGGCTCCTCTTCCTCCTCATCTTTCTGTGGACCCCGCCGCACTTCTGGGCCCTCGCCATCCGCCACACCGACGATTACCGGGCGGCGGGCGTGCCGATGCTTCCCGTCGTCGAGACCGTCCCGAGGGTCGTGGCGTCCATGGTCCGCTACACGATCGCACTCGTCGCGTGCAGTCTCGTGCTCGTGCCGGTGGCCGACCTGGGATGGGTGTACGGCACGTCGGCGGTCGTGCTCGGGGCGTTCTTCCTCGGCGGCACTTTTGCACTTGGTCGCGCACCGTCGGAGTCGGCGGCGATGCGCCTCTTCTCATTCTCGATCTCCTACATATCCGTTCTTTTCCTCGCGCTCACGGTCGACGTCCTCGTCCGCTGAGGACGCGCCCAGACCGGGCGGTCACGAGAACGGGACCCTCGGGATTTCCCCCCGCCGAACGGACGGTGGGTAGTGTTGAGAGGCAAGCAACAGACGGTTGCGCCGCGGGTTGTCCACAACCCCGGGGCGTGCACGGGAGACCTTTTCGGCAATGACCACCATCGAGACTCATGCGGGAGCGACGGCACCGGCAACGGGTACACCGTCGTTCCTCGGAACGGTGGGCGACTGGGTGACGAGCGGCGATCACAAGAAGGTCGGCCGCATGTGGCTCGGTTCGTCGCTCGTACTGGCCGTCGTCACGTTGTTGTTCGGTGCGCTCATCGGACTCGAGCGTGTCTCGCCGGACTCCTCTCAGATCTTCCCCGATGATGCGGTGCTGCAGGTCGTGCAACTCAACCGTTTCGGTCTCGTGCTCGGTGTTCTCGCGCCCCTCTTCCTCGCGGTGGCGATCGCCGTGGTGCCGCTCCAGGTGGGCTCGCGCGCCATCGCCCTACCGCGCCTCGCCCAATACGGATTCTGGACCTGGCTCCTCGGCGTCGTGCTCTACGTCGTCGCGCTCGCCGGCAACGGGGGCGCCGGTGGGGGAACCACCGACCTCGTCGATCTCTCGCTCCTCGCCACCGCCGTGACGGCGGTCGGTCTGCTCGCCGGCGCGATGTCCGTGGCGGTGACGGTCACGACCTCGCGCGCTCCCGGCATGTCGCTCGACCGCATCCCGTTGTTCTCGTGGGCCGCGCTCGTCGGTGCGGTGGCGGCGATCCTGTCGTTGCCCGTCGCCATCGGCACCATCACCTACCTCTATGTCGACCACACGCACGCCGGAGCCGCCTTCGGCGGCAACGACGCGCTCGCGTCCTGGTTCGACTGGTCGCTCACCCAGCCCATGACGATGGTGTTCGTGATCGGTGCACTCGGCGTGCTCGCGGAGGTCGCACCGGTGGCCGGCCGGGTGCGTCATCCCGCGCGCGGACCCGCGATGGCCGGCTTCGGTCTCGTCTCGGTGGTCGCCCTCGCCGCGGTGACGCAGACGTCGCACACCCTCTCCTGGGACGGCTCCGCGGGCGACACAATCGCGAGTGCGGTGCTCTACCTCGTGTTCAACGGCCTGCCGGTGCTCGGCGTGCTCACCGTGGTGGGCACCTCGGTCCTCGCCGCGGGTCGATCGAGGGGCGCCCTGCGGCCCCCCTTCGTGCTCGCCGCATCCGGCGCGCTCATGATCCTCGCGGGCGTCGCGGCCAACGCCATCGGTGCCATCGACGACCTCGGCGTGGCCGAGACCGTGTTCGAGGAGGGCGTGCTGCTCTACCTCGTCACCGGCGCGCTGCTGTCGGCCCTCGGCGCACTGGCGCACTGGTCGCCCAAGTTGAACGGTCGTGTCGCTGACGACAAGAAGCTTCTCCCCGTGGCGGCGCTCGGCCTGGTCGGCTCGATCCTGGCCTCGCTGCCCCTCCTCGTCTTCGGCCTCGTCGACAAGCCTGCTCGCCAGGCGGTCTTTTTCGACGTCGGTGGTTCCGCGGCTCTGTGGAGCGCGCTGTCGACGGTCGGTCTCGTCCTCGTGGTGCTCGCCGTGGTGGCGGGGGTCGCGGCCGTGCGCGCCGGCACCACGGCTCCCGACGATCCGTGGGACGGGCACACGCTCGAGTGGGCCGTCCCCTCGCCTGCGCCGCGCGACAACTTCGCTGAGTTGGCACTGGTCGGTTCGGCCGAACCCCTTCTCGACGTGAAGCCCAGGGAGGTGGCCCCGTGACACTCGCACTGCCCGCCGCGCCGGCGCCGGCTCCGCGCCGGCAGATCCTCGTGGCCGTGGCCTTCGCCTCGGCCGCCGTGGCCATGCTCGTGGCGGGGATGCTCGCCATGTGGCTGCGCTTCCGCGCCGCCGCACCCGTTCGCGAGTCCTCCGACGGTCTCTACCTCATCAAGGATTGGCTGCCCGCGTCGATCAAGATCCCCGAGGTGGCGGCCAACACCATGTTCACGGGCGTGCTCATCATCCCGTTGATGGCGCAGTGGGCCGTGTACTCGGCCCGTCGGGGCGACACC
>JBDLRG010000126.1:0-4253 GCA_039800125.1 Actinomycetota bacterium | reverse complement strand
ACGCCGACGATGACTGGGGCCTCTCGGGCAGCAGCGGGACACAGTTCATCGGTGTGAACGGCAATCCCAGTGACATCCTCCGACTCGAGTTCGACCGCACCTACACCGGCGTGTCGATCGGTTGTGCCCTCTCCAACGGCGGTGTCGGCGACGAGGTGCTGACCCTCACGCTCTTCGACGGCGCCGACGTGGTGTTCTCCCGCGAGTACACGAACGGTGCCATCGGGGCCTGGCAGGCGTTCTTCACGTTCGAGTACATCCCGTTCGACGCCATCGAGGTCGAGTCCCCCGAAGAGGCTCCCTTCGGCTGCGACACGCTCGAGTTGTACTCCATCGACCCTCCCGAAACCGACCTGCCCGAAACCGGCTCGCATGCGGTCGCCCTGACCATGTGGGCGGCCGTGCTCGCGGGGCTGGGATCGATGCTCGTACGCAGGCGCGTCAGGGCCTGAGCCCTCGGCCCGGAAACGGCACCGCCGGGTTGCTCGCTCCCTACACTCGGGGTCCGTGGCACACCGTCTCCTCCAACGCCGCCTCGCCCAGGCCTCCGCGCGCATCAAGGAATTGCGGGAAGAACTGCGGATCGCCGAGGACCAGCTGAGCCATCTGCGGGACGAGACCGAGGAGAAATCGCTCCGGGCCCTCGTGGCCGAGACGCCGGCGGCCGATTTCGAACACCGTGAGGCAAAGAAGCATTCCGATGCCATGACCGCCCATCGCGATGCTTTGCTCCGGGACATCGCCGCGGCCGAGGGCCGGATCAACGACCTCCTCGACCGCATGAGCGAGAAGACGTCGTGAGCATCCGCGTCGTCATCGCCGAGGACGAAGCCATCATCCGCCTCGACCTCAAGGAGACCCTCGAGGAGGAGGGCTACGAGGTGGTGGGCGAGACGGGCCGCGGCGACAAGGCCGTGGACCTGGTGCGCGAGCATCGCCCGGATCTCGCCATCCTCGACATCAAGATGCCGGGCATGGACGGGCTGGAGGCCGCGCGTCTCATCACGGCCGATCGCATCTGCGGTGTCCTCGTTCTCACCGCGTTCAGCCAGCGCGAGGTCATCGAGGAGGCCCGTGACGCGGGTGCGCTCGCCTACCTCGTCAAGCCCTTCCAGAAGAACGACCTCATTCCTGCCATCGAGGTGGCCATCGGACGGTTCCGTGAGATGCAGGCCCTCAACGGCGAGGTGGATGCATTGGGTGAACAACTCGAGACGCGCAAGGCGATCGACCGCGCCAAGGGCGTGCTCATGGACCGTCACGGCATGTCCGAGTCGGACGCTTACGGGTACATCCAGCGCGGCGCGATGAACCACCGTACGACGATGCGTCGGGTGGCCGAGATGATCGTCGCGGGCGAGATCACGCCGACGTGACGGTCCCCACGGAGGTCGTCCGGTCGTGCTGATCATGGCCCTCGACGGGAACTCGCTGGCCTACCGCGCGTTCTACGCGCTTCCCGAGGACATGGCCAACGCCAGCGGTCAGACGACGAACGCGGTGTACGGGTTCACCACGATGCTCCTCACCCTCGTGCGCGAGCAACGTCCCGACGGCGTGGTGGTCGTGTTCGACCGGCCGGAGCCCACCTTCCGCCACGAGGCGATCCCCGAGTACAAGGCCCAGCGCGAGAAGGCGCCCGAGACATTGATGCAGCAACTCGGTCTCATCCGTCGTCTCCTCGACGCCCTCGGCATCACGTGGTGCGAGAAGGCGGGATTCGAGGGCGACGACCTCATTGCCACGATGGCCGAGCGCGTAGCGGCGCGGGGCGACGACATCATCATCGTCACCGGTGACCGCGACAGCTACCAACTCGTCAGCGACCCCCACGTGCGGGTCCTCTACAACAAGCGCGGCGTGAGCGACTACGCCCTCTATGACGAGGCCGGCATCCTCGAGAAGACCGGCGTCACCCCGGCGCAGTATCCCGATTACGCCGCGTTGCGCGGCGATGCGAGCGACAACCTCGCGGGAATCCCCGGTGTGGGGGAGAAGACGGCCGCCAAACTCATCACGGCGCACGGGGACCTCGATGGTGTGCTCGCCGCCGCCGAGCAGCAGACGCCCAAGCTCAAGGCTTCCCTCCTCGAACACGGTGAGAGGGTCCGCCGCAACGCCCACATGATGGTGCTGCGTCGGGACGTCGAGATCGAGGTCGACCTCGACGGCCTCGCCCCGTCACCCGACATGACGGAGACCGCCCGTCTCTTCGAGTTCCTCGAGTTCACCACGATGGGCAAGCGGCTCGCCGAGGTGGCCCGGGTCGCGGGGTGGACACCGCGCGGCTCGGCAACCGCCCCCGCACCGGTGGGCTCGGAGACGGCCGGAATGCTCGGCGACGTACGCACTGCGGCGAACGCCGCGGAGGCTGCCGGGTGGATCGCATCGGTCGCCCCGGTGGTGCTGTCCGTCCGTTGGGCCGGGGAGGTCGGGCGTTCGGAACCCGAGGGCCTCGCCGTCGTGCTCGATCGTGAGGCGGGAACCGTCGGATGGATCCCGGCCGTCATGTGTCTCTCCGACGAGGTCCTCTCCGTCCTCGCCACTGCGCAACTCGTGCTGCACGACGCCAAGCCCTTCCTGCGCGTCCTGCTCGGCCACGACACGGACCTGCGTGGGCTCGTGCTCGACACCGCCGTCGCCGCGTACCTGCTCAACCCGGCGAGGTCGGGCTACGGGCTCGCCGAGACCGCGCTCGACCTCGTGGGTCGCGAACCGGACCGGGGCGGGGCGGAGCCGGGCACGCTCGACTTCGGCGGCGAGGCCGAGGAGACGGTCATCCGACGTTGCTGCGACGAGGCTCTTCTCACGGCCCGGATGGTCCCGGTCATCGAGGCGCGGCTCGCCGCGGAGGGCACGGGCGACCTCTACCGCGACGTGGAGAATCCCCTCGTGCGCGTGCTCGCACGCATGGAGGAGGTGGGAATCGGTGTGGACGCCGCCGTCCTCGCCGGCATCCGTGACCGCCTGGCCACGGAAGCGTCGTCGTTGGTCGAGCAGTTGCACGGCCTCGCCGGCCGGACCTTCAACCTCAACTCACCTGTGCAACTCAGGGAGATCCTCTACGACGAACGGGGTCTCACCCCGGGCAAGAAGACGAAGACGGGATATTCCACCGACGCTGCGACCCTCGAGAAACTGCGCGACGAGTGGCCCGAGTTCATCGTGCCCCTGCTGCGGTACCGGGAAGTGGAGAAGCTCCGGTCCACCTACGGGGAAGGACTCCTCGCGGAGGTCGCATCGGACGGGCGCATCCACGCCACCTTCAATCAGATGATCGCCCGGACCGGCCGACTGTCCAGCGACCATCCCAACCTGCACAACATCCCCGTGCGCACCGACGAGGGTCGGGTCTTCCGCACCGCCTTCACCGCGGCGCCCGGCAGCCGCTTTCTCGTCGCCGACTACAACCAGATCGAGTTGCGCTGCATCGCGCACCTGGCGGACGACCCGGGACTGATCGCCGCGTTCACTGCCGGTGAGGACGTGCACCGGGCGACGGCGGCGCGTGTCTTCGGCGTGGCGCCCGGGGACGTGACACACGAGCAACGTTCCCGCGCGAAGATGGTCGCCTACGGCCTCGCCTACGGAATGGAGGCCTACGGCCTGTCACAACGGCTCGCCATCCCCGTCGACGAGGCCGCCGGGATCCTCGAGTCGTACTTCGCTGCCTTTCCCGCGGTGCGGGCCTACATGGATGCGGCCATCCACACCGCGCGCCAGAAGGGATACACCGAGACCCTCTTCGGTCGACGTCGGCCGATCCCCGAACTGCTCAGCGACAACTTCCGCATCCGTCAGGCCGGTGAGCGTCAGGCAATGAACGCCGCGATCCAGGGTCTGGCGGCCGACATCTTCAAGATCGCACTCGTCAGGCTCGACACGGAATTGGAGCAGAAGGGCCTCGTCGCACGCATCGTGCTGCAGGTGCACGACGAGGTCATCGTCGAGGCTCCGGAACAGGAATCCGCGGAGGTGGACGAGATCGTGATGCGCACCATGCGCTCGGCTGCGGACCTTCGGGTCCCCCTCGAGGTCAACGCCGCGTGGGGACGCACCTGGGCCGATGCAAAGTCCTGATCCGAGCCCCGTGGGCTCGCACTGGTTCGAGCCCGTCGCCGACCATCTCGGCGACGCGTACCTGAGGTACTCGTTCACCAAGGGCACCCGTCAGGAGATCGACGCCATCGAAGAGATGCTCCGGCCCGGGCCCGGTGCGCGCATCCTCGACGTCGGATGCGGACCGGGTCGTC
>JBDLRG010000125.1:0-2539 GCA_039800125.1 Actinomycetota bacterium | reverse complement strand
TCGGCACGCATCGTGTTCTCGCCGGGATTCACGGCACTCACCGGCGAGACCGGTGCGGGCAAGACGATGCTGGTGGAGGCCATCGATCTCGTCGTGGGAAAACGTGCCGACGCCGCCGTGGTCCGGGACGGAGCGCCGGAGGCACGCGTCGAGGCGCGGTTCATCAACAGCGTCGGGGACGAGGAGAAGGAAACCATCTTGTGCCGGGTGGTGGGCGCCGAGGGTCGCTCTCGGGCCTACATCGACGGCCGTATGGCCACCGTGGGTGCGTTGGCGGAGATCGGATCGGCTCTCGTGGACATCCACGGGCAGCACGTCCATCAGCGTCTGCTCTCGAGCGTCCATCAACGCGCGGCCCTCGACCGATTCGCCGGGGTCGACATCGGACCTGTGCTGGCCGCCCGTGAGCGGATTCGCGAGATCGACGTCCTGCTCGCGGCACTGGGCGGGGACGAGCGATCGCGGAGCCGAGAGATGGATCTCCTGCGCTTCCAGGTGCAGGAGATCGAGGAAGCGAACATCTCCTCGATCGATGAGGACGCCGAACTGGCCGCCGAGGAGGAACTGCTCGCGGGGGCGACCAATCTTCGTGAAGCCCTCCAGGAGGCCCTGGTACTTCTCGCCGAGGAGTCCTCGGCGTCCGATCTGATCGGTGCCGCGTTGCGGAGACTCGGGGCATCGGGACCCCTGGCGGGTGTGGCGGGGGAGCTGGTGGATGTTCAGGCGGCGCTCTCCGAGGCGATCTCGTCGGTGCGAACGATGGTCGACCGCGTGGAAGAGAACCCCGCTCGCCTGGCGGAGCTCCGGCAGCGCCGTCAACTCCTGCGCGACCTTTGTCGCAAGTACGGTGACACCGTCGCAGAGGTCGTTGTCTTCGGAGAGGGCGCCGCATCTCGGTTGGCCGAGCTCGAGGGGCACGCGGAGCGGGTCGCTGGTCTCGCAGCGGAGCGTGAGATGGCCCTCGTGTCCCTGCGTTCCGCAGAGAGGGTGGTGGGGGACCTGCGTCGCGCACGTGCGGGGGAACTTGCTGTTGCGGTGGGATCGCGGCTCCCGGCTCTCGATCTGCCCCATGCCGAATTGACGGTCTCCACCGGGGACGCCGGCTCCGACCCCGCGGGTGACTCCGTCGTCTTTCTGTTCGCGGCCAACCCCGGCTCCGCCCCCCAGCCCCTCAACAAGGTCGCCAGCGGCGGTGAGCTGGCCAGAGTCATGCTCGCGCTCCGTCTGGTTCTGTCCGAGGATCCGGGAACCATGGTCTTCGACGAGGTGGATGCGGGCATCGGCGGTGCTGCGGCCGTGGCCGTGGCGGCCGCGTTGCGCGAATTGGGTTCCGGACACCAGGTTCTCGCAGTGACACATCTGCCCCAGGTCGCCGCCGCCGCCCACCACCAGATCGGTGTGTCCAAGAGCATCCGGGGCGGGCGCACATTTGGCACTGCACGCACACTGTCGTCCGAGGATCGCGAGGTCGAGCTGGCCCGGATGCTGTCCGGTGGTCTGGCCGATGCGACCGCCCTGGCCCACGCCCGTGACCTGGTTGCCGGCTTCGCCGCACCTGGAACCCACTGACGAGAACCGGAGACACTCCCCGTGGAGTCCAGGGGGTTATGCTGACCTCCCGTTGGGAGTTCGACACCTGCGGGAGTGGCCATGCCAAAGCACATATTCGTGACGGGTGGCGTCGCCAGTTCCCTCGGAAAGGGTCTGACCGCTTCCTCGCTAGGTCGCCTTCTCAAGATGCGCGGTCTGCGGGTCACGATGCAGAAACTCGACCCCTACATCAACGTCGATCCAGGGACGATGAATCCCTTCGAGCACGGCGAGGTGTTCGTCACCGACGACGGAGGCGAGACCGATCTCGATCTCGGACACTACGAGCGGTTCATCGATGAGAACCTGACGCGCAGTTCCAATGCCACCACCGGCTCCATTTACCAGGCGGTGCTGGCAGCCGAGCGGCGGGGGGACTACCTCGGCAAGACGGTCCAGGTCATCCCCCACATCACGGACGAAATCAAGCGCCGCATCCGCCGCATCGCCACGGACGACACCGATGTGGTCATCACCGAAGTGGGCGGCACCGTCGGCGACATCGAGATCCTTCCTTTCCTGGAAGCGATCCGTCAGTTCCGCAACGAGGCCGGGCGTGACAATGTCTGCTATCTGCACGTCACCCTCGTGCCCTTCATCGGTCCGAGCGGCGAGCAGAAGACGAAGCCCACCCAGCACAGCGTCACCGAGCTCCGTTCTCGGGGGATCCAGCCCGATGTCATCGTGTGTCGCAGCGACGAGCCCCTCAGTTCCGGACTGAAGCGGAAGATCTCCCACATGTGCGACGTGCCGATGGAGGCTGTCGTCAACGCGGCGGATGCCCGGAACATCTACGAACTTCCCCTCATCCTGCACGAGGAGGGTCTGGACACCGTCGTGTGCGACGTCCTGCGACTGGACGGACATCCCGATCTCAGCGGTTGGGAGGCTCTCGTCGCCAAGGTGGACGCCGCCACCACGCCGGTGCGCATAGGACTGATCGGGAAAT
>JBDLRG010000124.1:0-4478 GCA_039800125.1 Actinomycetota bacterium | reverse complement strand
CGAGCTTCACGACGGGCGGCATCGGACTTGCCGGCAAGGCGGGAGCGGTGCGGGCATCGGGCATGTTCGGTTGGGGCGGGGGATCCGCGACGTCCTTGCGGCGCACCTGGAGCTCGGGTGCGCGCTGGAGCACGGCGGCGATGGGGTAGGCGCCGGCTGCCGGAATAGTTGCGGGTGCGTCGGCACACGACGTGAGACGCAGGAGCGAGGCCGGCTGGGCCGAGGACGCGGTGTTCCCGACGAAGCAGTTCCGCGCCGTCTCAGTCGACGAGAGGACGAGGTCGGCCACCCCGGAGCGCGACACGTGGTTCTGTTCGATCACGTTGTCGTTGCTCGGGAACGAGCGGCCCATGAAGTTGGCAATGACGCCGATGCCGGCCTGGTCGTGGTCGAACACCCGATTGCGCACCACGGTGTTCGAGAGCCCGCCGGAGATGAGGATGCCGTGCCCGTTGATGCGCAGGAGCGGCAGCAGGCCCGGGGCCGGCCCGTTGTTCGAGTGGACGAGGTTGCCGGCAAACACGGTGCTCGACTGGGGCCACCGCTTCTCGTAGTCACCCGAGTTGGGCATGATGCCGGTGTTGTTGAAGCGGAACACGTTGTCGATGATGTAGAGGTTGTTCGAGGCGTTCGTGCCCGAGTATCCGAGGCCGTTGTACTCGGCGATCGAATTGCGGATGACCGCGTCGCACGGGTCGCACTGACCGATGTAGAAGCCGGCGTCGGGGTGGCCGGAGGCGTAGCTGTGCTCGATGACCCCGCCCTCGGCATCGAAGGCGTAGATGCCGTACAGGCCATTGCGCACGGCGGTGAGGTACGAGGCGCGATAGCCCACCGCTTCGGTCCAGTAGAAGCCGTTCTGCTGGTAGTCGCGCGCCGTCATGTTCTCGACGGCCACGCCGTTCGCCCCGGCGACCCGGATGCCGTTGCCGAACCGGCCCTCGCCGTCGAGGATGACCTTGTTGCGGTCGACGCCCCGGATGACGATGTTGTCCACGTCCACGGTCACGGATTCGGCGTAGACGCCCTCCTCCACCAGGATGAGGTCGCCGGGCACGGCCATGTCGACCGCGTCCTGGATGGTGGGGGCGTCACCGGGGACGTTGATGACGTTCTGGTCGTCCGGGGATCCCGAATCCGATCCGCAGGCGGCGAGAACGAGGGCGGCGGAAAGAGCCGCACCGACCAGGGAGGAGCGACGACGCATGTACCGAGCGTAGGGCTCTAGGCGTCGCAGTCCGTCTCTTCGAGGTTCTCTTCCCAGGTGTTCGCGTCCCAGATCTCGCAGGCCACCTCGGGCGAGGGATAGCCGGGGTCGGTGGCGACCGAGACCGGCCAGTCGGGGCTGGGTGTCACCTCGGCGCATATCCCCTCGAGAAGAGGCGCGTACTGGTTGCAGTTGTGCGCGACCCGCCATTGGCCCTCCTCGGCACGGAGCAGCAGCACGCTCTCGCACTCCGTGCACTCGGCGGCGTAGTCGGCGTCCATCGCGGCGACCCACCCATCGACGCAGTCACCCACGAGCATCATCTCCACGCCGGTGCCGGCACTCGCGGCGGCGTCGGTGCAGTCGGGGCCTGGTTCGCCGGCGACCGTCGAGGTCGAGGTGGAGGTGGTGGTGGGGGCAGAGGTGCCGGGCGTGGAGTCGAGAATCTCCTCGCCCGAGCCGCACCCACTCAGCAGGACGATGACCGCCACGACCCCCGCAACGATCCGACCTGTCCCCCGAAGATTCATGCGGCGACCCTAGGACGCGCCGTCGGGTCTACTCCGACCAGCGTCCCTGGCCGAAGCGGTAGCCGACGCTGCGCACCGTCTGGATGAGGTTCGCGTGCTCCTCACCGAGTTTGGCGCGCAGGCGTCGCACGTGCACGTCCACCGTGCGCGCTCCGCCGTAGTACTCATACCCCCACACCCGCGACAGCAGGGTCTCGCGGGTGAAGACCTTTCCCGGGTTCTGGGCGAGGAACTTGAGCAGCTCGTACTCCATGAACGTGAGATCCAGCGCCTTGCCATTGAACGAGGCCTGGTAGGTCTCGAGATTGAGCACCAGACCGCTGTGCTCGACGAGGTCGGTGCGCGGTGCCGCACCGCCGGCCGACAGCAGGTGACGCAGCCGGGCCTCCAGCTCGCGCGGGTGGAACGGCGCGATGCAGAAGTCGTCGAAGAGGTCGTCGCGGTGCTCGAGCGCATCGAGCTGTGCTCCGCCGACGAGAAGCAGCACCCCGTGCACCGAACGGTCCCGGCCCCTCAGGGTGCGCAGGAACGACCAGGTCGTGTCGGCATCCTCCCCGAGTGACACGATCGCCCCGCGCCATCCCGTTGCCGGCTCGTCGCGGGCGGCCTCATCGGCTCCGCCCACGGCCTTCCAGCGCCATCCGCCGAGATCGAGCGTGCGGGCGAGGTCGGCCGGCACGTCGGCCGGGAAGACCACGATGAGGTCGTCGGCGGACATCGCCCTACATCGACCTCAGGTAGCGGTCGAGCTCGAACGGGGTGACCTGGGTCTTGTACTCGCGCCACTCATGGCGCTTGTTGCGCAGGAACCACTCGAAGATGTGCTCGCCGAGCGCCTCGGCCACCAGTTCGGATTGCTCCATGATGCCAAGCGCATCCGACAACGACTGGGGCAGTTGCGTGATGCCGAGCCGACCGAGCGTGGCGTCGTCCATCTCGAAGAGGTTCGCGTCGGCCTCGGCGGGCAGTTCGTATCCCTCGCGGATGCCGCGCAGACCGGCCGCCAGCACCACAGAGAACGCGAGGTACGGATTGCATGCGGGGTCGGGTGAGCGGTACTCGATGCGGGTGGCGGCCGGGTTCTCGCGCTTGGGAACCGGCACCCTGATGAGGCCGCTGCGGTTGTTGCGCGCCCAGCTCACGTGCACCGGCGCCTCGAACCCGGGCACGAGCCGCTTGTACGAGTTCACGGTCTGATTGGTGACCGCCGTGATCTCGCCGGCATGGCGCAGCAGTCCGGCCATGAACGACTTGGCCACGGGCGAGAGACGGTGCGGGTCGGATGCATCGTGGAAGGCGTTCTCGTCGCCCGAGAACAACGAGAGGTGCAGGTGCATACCCGAGCCCTGGAAGCGCTCGAAGGGCTTGGGCATGAAGGTGGCGTGCACACCGTGCATGGCGGCGATCTCGCGCACGATCATGCGGAACGTCATGAACGAGTCGGCCATGGTGAGGGCATCGGTGTGGCGCAGGTCGATCTCCTGCTGGCTGGGGGCATCCTCGTGGAACGAGTACTCGACGGGGATGCCCATGGTCTCGAGGGTGCGGATCGTCTCCTTGCGCAGCGAGGACGACACGTCGGTGGTGGTGAGGTCGAAGAATCCGCCCTCGTCGAGGGGAACCGGCGCGGCTCCGCGCACCGGGGGCTCGAAATAGAAGTACTCGATGTCGGGGGCGATGAGGAACTCGAACCCCTGGGCGCGGGCGGCGTCCAGGTTGCGCCGCAGCACCTGGCGCGGGTCGCCGCCGAACGGGGTGCCGTCGAGGTTGGCGATGTCACAGAACACCCGGGCCTCGGCCGACTTGGCGTCCACCCACGGCAGCACCTCGAAGGTGGTGGCGTCCGGGATGGCGAGCACGTCGGCCTCCTGGATGCGCGAGTATCCGTCGATCGAGGACCCGTCGAAGGTCATGCCGTCCTGCAGCGCGTTCTCCAGTTCGGCGGGCGAGATGGCGAAGCTCTTGAGTGCTCCCACCACGTCGGTGAACCAGAGGCGCACGAGGCGCACCCCGCGCTCCTCCACGGTGCGGAGGACGTAGTCGTGCTGTTGTTCGCGCATGTCGCTCATCTCCCTCAGTCTGCCCCCGGATCGGACGGGTAACGCAGAGACGGGGGGCAGATGCCCCCCGTCCCGCTCGTGTTCGTCACGGGGCCTTCTCGGCCCCTGTCGGGCGTCCCGGTCAGCCGCAGACCGTCTCGAGGATGAGGCGGGTCACGGTGTAGGGGTCGACGTTGGCGTTCGGACGACGGTCCTCGGCGTAGCCGCGCTTGTCGCGGGCCACCTGCCAGGGGATACGCACCGACGCGCCGCGATGGGACACGCCGTAGGAATACTGGTTCCACGGCGCCGTCTCGTGCTTGCCGGTGAGGCGGCTCTGGATGTCGTGGCCGTAGTTCTCCACGTGCTCCATCACCCGGGTGCCGAGCTTCTCGCACGCCGCGATGACGGCGTCGTAGTTCTCGCGCATGGCACGGGTGGAGAAGTTCGTGTGCGCACCGGCACCGTTCCAGTCACCCTTCTCGGGCTTGGCGTCGAAGGAGATGACGATGTCGTGGTCCTCGGCGATGCGGTGGAGCAGCCAGCGTGCCACGTACATGTGGTCCGACACGGAGAGCGCGTTGAGCGGGCCGATCTGGAACTCCCACTGTCCGGGCATCACCTCGGCATTGGTGCCCGAGATGAGCAGACCGGCGTCGATGCACGCCTGGGTGTGCTCTTCGACGACCTGGCGTCCCACGA
>JBDLRG010000123.1:0-5246 GCA_039800125.1 Actinomycetota bacterium | reverse complement strand
GGATGGTTCCCGAACCCCCGGAGGCGACCCACTGGCCGTTGATGTAGATCTTGTCGTAGGTGGTCATGGGCACACGCTAGGGCGTGCGCGACCTGTCCGTCGCCCCGGAACGTGCGGGGCGTGACTCGGAACGGGAGGAGCCACCGCCGTTGCGGGGACGGTCCCCCGGGCGACCGCGGCGGTCATCGCCGCCGCGCGAGTCGGAACGACGGTCGTCGCCGTGGCGACGGGGACCTCCGGAACTGCGACCGCGCGGGCCGCCCTGGCCGCGGCTTCCGCCACCGCCCTGACGGCGTCCGCCACCGCCCTGACGCGGGCGACGGGGCTCCTCGAGGCTGGGCATCTCGCGGAATTGACGTTCTCCCGGCGCGATCTCGGCGAGGAAGGCGTCGTCCGCGGCGACCTTGCGGTTCTGTGGGTCGATGCCGGCGGCCTCGGCGAGGCGCTTGGTGTGGCGACGCATGTTGGGGGTGACGAGAGTGATGACGGTGCCCTCGGCTCCGGCGCGCGCTGTACGGCCCGATCGGTGGAGGAAGGCCTTGTGCTCCTCGGGCGGATCGGCGTGGATCACGAGGGCGATGTCGTCGACGTGGATGCCCCGCGCCGCGATGTCGGTGGCCACGAGGGTGTCGGCCTTGCCGGCCGAGAATGCGGCGAGATTGCGGGCTCGGATGTGCTGGGAGAGGTCACCGTGGAGCTCCACGGCGGGGACCCCGGCCTTGACGAGCGAGGCGGCGAGCTTGCGTGCGCCGTGCTTGGTGCGGGTGAACACGAGCGACTTGCCCGGCGCGGCGCAGAGGTCGGTGATGACGGGCAGCTTGTCGGCCTGCTCCACGCCGAAGAACCAATGGGACATGGCCGGCTCGTCCTCTTCGGCGGTCTCCACTTCGTGGGTGACCGGATCGAGGAGGAAGCGCTTGACGATGCGGTCGATCCCGCGGTCGAGGGTGGCCGAGAACAGCATGCGCTGGCACGACTCGGGGGTCTTCTCGAGGATGCGGGTGACGGGCTCGAGGAACCCGAGCTCGGCCATGTGGTCGGCCTCGTCGAGGACGGTGACCTCCACGTCGTCGAGGACGACGTGGCCGGACTCCATGAGGTCGACGAAGCGGCCCGGGCAGGCCACGACGATGTCGACGCCGGCCCTCAGGGTGTCGATCTGCTTGTTGTATCCGACTCCGCCGTAGATGGTGAGGGTGGTCATGTCGAGCGTGCGGGCGAGCGGGGCGAGCACGGCATCGACCTGGTTGGCGAGCTCGCGCGTGGGCACGAGGATCACGGCGCGGGGGGCGCGGGCACGGGGCAGGTAACCGCTCGTGTCGAGCAGGGTGAGGAGGGGAAGGCCGAACGAGAGGGTCTTGCCCGAGCCGGTGCGGCCCTTGCCGAGCACGTCACGACGGTCGATGGCATCGGGGATCGTGGCGACCTGGATGGGGAAGGGTTCGACGATGCCGTCCTTGGCGAGGAGGTCGACGAGGGGCGTGGCGACGCCGAGATCGGCGAACGTGGGGGGACGGGTGTCCATGGTGGGGTTTCTCTCCCTGATTGGGCCACGGATACCGGTGTGCACCCATGGACGCACCGCAGTGCCCGAGCACCCTACAGGGCGGGCTGTGGAAAACCTCGCAATGGTCCCTCAGTCGAGGTGGACACCGATGGCGCAGTCGGTGTCGACCTCCGGGGAGCCTCCGCGCAGGGACTTCAGGCGCTCGTAGAGGATGAGCATCCCCCATCCGAGGCGGTACTTCTTTTTCACGAGAGCGGTCACGCGGGCGGTGGCTGCCGGATCGAGCACGGTGGCCGTTCCGTGGTGCACGATCGCACCCTCTGCGACGTGACCTCGGTAGCTGCACACCGCGATGCTCACCCGTGGATCGCGCGAGATGCGGGCGACCTTGTGACTGCGGGAATCGGTGGTGAAGGCCCATCCGTTCCCGAACGGCACGATCCACACCGGGGTGGCCACGGTCGAGCCATCGGCCCGACGCGAGACGAAGGACACGTAGCGGGCGTCTGCGAGATCAGCGGTCATGGCGGTCCTCTTCTCCTTCTGGTCGGGGTGGGGAGACTTGAACTCCCGGCCTCCTGCTCCCAAAGCAGGCGCGCTGCCAACTGCGCCACACCCCGTCGGAGGAACGCTAGTCCTCGGCGAAGGGTACGGGCGGAGGTAGAGGCGTCAGCGCGCGGCGCGACGTGCGGCCCGGGCCAGCCTCTTGGCGGCGCGACCCTGGGGCACGAGGTGTCGGTGGTCGAGGTCGCCGAGCTCGGCACCGTTGGCGAAGAGCACCCGGTAGCGCAGCCAGTTGAAGCCGTTGGCGAGGATGACCTTGCCTTCGGTGCCGGCCGGCACCCCGTCGAGATCGACCGACGCGGTCACTTTGTCCCCGGTCGTGAGGTGCAGTTGACCTTCGTGCGGCTTGGCGAGGGCGTGGGGCTTCCAGATGGTCATGATGCCCATTCTTATCGTTCCCGGTCGCGGCCGGGCGAACCCCTGGCTCGCCTCCCACGGGTCGCGTACGGGGGCACCGATACACTCGGCATCCTGTGAAGAGCACTGTCGAGGCCCTGGAGGGCAACAAGGTCCGTCTGTCCATCGAGGTCGACGAGGCCGAGTTCGATCGCAACATCGACGCCGCGTTCCGCAAGATCGCCCGCGAGGTACGACTGCCCGGATTCCGTCCGGGCAAGGCCCCCCGCCAGGTACTCGAGGCCAGGATCGGCATCGAGGCCGCCCGCTCGCAGGCCATCGAGGACGCCATTCCCGAGTACCTGACCCGTGCCGTGCGCGAACACGACGTGGACATCATCGCCACCCCCGAGGTGGAACTCACCGGCGGGCAGACAGACGGCCCGGTGCGTTTCGATGCCACCTGCGAGGTGCGCCCCGTCATCACCGTTCCCGGTTACAAGGGTCTCACCGTCGAGGTGCCGAGTCCGTCACTGTCCGACGAGGAGATGGCCGAAGCCGTCGCGGCCGCCCTTCACCAGCACGGTCGTCTCGTCACCGCTGACCGTGAATCCCGTCCCGGTGACCACGTCGTCATCGACATGACCGCCACCCGCGACGGCGAACCCGTGACGGGTCTCAACGTCGACGAGTGGTCGTACGAGGTCGGCAAGGGGTGGGTGGCGCCCGGATTCGACGATCAGATGACCGGTGTGAAGAAGGGCGACACGGTCACCTTCACGGCCGTTCCGAACGGCACGGAGGAGCCCGCCGACTTCGCGGTCAGTGTCGTCAAGGTGCAGGAACTGGAACTTCCGGAGGCGACCGATGAATGGGTGAAGGAGGTCGTCGACGGCGCCGACACGGTGGCCGACTGGCATGCCCTGTTGCGCGGTCGACACGAGGAATCCCGTCTCGCCCAGGTTCGCCGCATCCTCGTGGACCGGGTCACCGATGCCCTCGCCGGTCTCGTCGACATCGAGCCCCCCCAGGCCATGGTCGACTCGGATTCCCAGGCACGCCTGCGCAACATGATCGAGCAATTCCAGGCCCAGGGCATCTCCATCGACCAGTGGCTGTCCATCACGGGCCAGGACCCCGAACAGTTCATCGCCTCCATCAAGGAACAATCGGTGAAGGCGGTGTTGGTCGACCTCGCCCTGCGAGCCGTCGCGACGGCCGAGAACATCGAGGTGGGTCCCGACGACGTCGAGGCCGAGTTCGTCTCCATCGCCGAACGCGTGGGGGAGAAGGTCGACAAGGTGCGCCGGGCCTACGAGCGCAACGACGCCGTCGACGACCTCGTTTCCCAATTGAAGAGGTCGCGTGCGCTCGACTGGCTCATGCACAACTGTTCGTACGTGGACGCCTCGGGCCGTGCCCTCGATGCCGAGGCTCTCCTCGGCCACGAGCACGACCATGCGACCGACGAGGGCTCCTCCGGGGCCGAAGAGTCCGGAGACGAGAACACGGGGGATGACCGATGAACTTCCAGAACTACTACGTCCCGAACGTCACCGAGCAGACCAGCCGCGGTGAGCGCGTGTACGACCTCTATTCGCGTCTCCTCAAGGAGAACATCATCTTCCTCGGGACGCCGATCGACGACACGATCGCCAATCTCATCTGCGCCCAGCTCATCCACCTCGAGAGCGAGAACCCCGACCGGGACATCAACATCTACATCAACAGTCCGGGTGGCGACATCAACTCGTTGTTCGCCATCTACGACACGATGCAGTTCATCAAGAACGACGTGGCGACCATCTGTCTGGGTCAGGCCGCCTCGGCCGCGGCGGTGTTGCTGGCCGCGGGCACCAAGGGCAAGCGCCTCGCTCTGCCCCACAGCCGGGTTCTGCTCCACCAGCCCTACGGCCAGGTGGGCTACGGCCAGGTCACCGATCTGGAGATCGCGGCCAAGGAGATCCTGAGGATGCGGGACATCCTCGAGGAGATCCTGGCCTTCCACACCGGCCAGAGCATCGAGCGGATTCACGCTGACACCGACCGGGACTTCGTAATGGAAGCCCGGGAGGCCCTCGAGTATGGAATCATTGATGACGTGATTACGTCGCGTCAGCTCGCGGACCGCTCCGGTCCGATTCGCTGACCCGCACTCAGCAGGAGGGCCCCGTGGCCAAATTCGGTGACTCGGGAGAACTCGTCAAGTGCTCCTTCTGCGGCAAGTCCCAGAAGCAGGTCAAGAAACTCATCGCCGGCCCCGGCGTCTACATCTGCGACGAGTGCATCGACCTCTGCAACGAGATCATCGAGGAGGAGGCCGTCGACCGCTCCGACTCCCGGATCGAGAACCTCCCGACTCCGGTCGAGACCCGGGCGTTCCTCGACGAGTACGTCGTCGGTCAGGACCGCGCCAAGAAGGTGCTCTCGGTGGCGGTGTTCCACCACTACCGCCGTCTGCAGCACGCCCAGCAATCCGGTGGCATCCGTCGCGACGACGTCGAACTGCAGAAGAGCAACATTCTTCTGCTCGGCCCCACGGGATGCGGCAAGACGCACCTCGCCCAGACCCTGGCGCGCATGCTCGACGTGCCCTTTGCCGTCGCCGACGCCACCGCCCTCACCGAGGCCGGGTACGTGGGTGAGGACGTGGAGAACATCCTCCTCAAGCTCCTCCAGGCGGCGGACTTCGACGTGAAGAAGGCTGAGCGGGGCATCGTCTACATCGACGAGATCGACAAGGTGGCGCGCAAAGCCGAGAATCCCAGCATCACCCGCGACGTATCCGGCGAGGGCGTGCAGCAGGCCCTCCTCAAGATCCTCGAGGGAACGGTTGCGT
>JBDLRG010000122.1:0-4179 GCA_039800125.1 Actinomycetota bacterium | reverse complement strand
GACGACCCGGTCGTGCTCGACTTCCAGATCGTCGGCCACGGATGCGGCATCTACGACGTCGGCTACCTCATCAGCCAGTCCCTGCCCACAGATGTGCGCCGCGGCCACGACCGCGAGCTCGTCGACCACTGGTGCGCCCGCCTCGAGTCGAACGGCATCACCGTCGACCGCGATGAGATGTGGCGCCAGTACCGCGTGGTCGTGGTCTTCTGCACCACCTACTCGGTGACCCTGTGGCCCTCGTACACCACGATGAACGAGCGGGGCCAGAGTCTCGTGCGCGACATGCTCGAGCGCTCCCTGTTGGCCGTCGCCGACGTGGACGGTCTCGCCGCGCTCGGGTGACCCCGCACGGGGCAGACTGACCCCATGAGCGACCACACCCACGACCACGATCACGGACGCGGCCTGCTGGCCGAACTCGCCCCTCTCGGTCGCGAACTGCGCTCCCTCATCCCCGGTGTCTACGAGGGCTTCGGGAAACTGCACGAGGCCGCCTTCGCCGAGGGATCACTCGACAGGAAGACCAAGGAGCTCCTGGCCCTCGCTGTCGCCATCGCGGTGCGTTGCGACGGATGCATCGCCTCCCATGCACGTGGTGCGGCGACGAACGGCGCCAGCGAGGCCGAGGTGGCCGAGACCATCGGCGTCGCCATCTCGATGAGCGGGGGGCCCGGCACGGTCTACGGGCCGCGGGCGCTGGCCGCCTACCGCTCCTTCGCGCCGAAGAGCGACTGATCGACCCGTATCAGCGGGGGTTCTTCGTCAGCAACCGCACCGGCACGTTGCGCGGTCCGCGCACCTGACCGCCGGCCCAGTTGACCTCGGCGTCCGGCTTCAGCTCGAAGTCGGGGATGCGTGCGAGGAACTCCTCGATGGCCACCCGCATCTCCATGCGCGCGAGGTTCGACCCGACGCACCGGTGGATGCCGGCACCAAAGGCCACGTGACGGTTGTGTTCGCGGTCGATGATGACCTCGTCGGGCCTGTCGAAATGCGCCGGATCACGGTTGGCGGCCGGGAACGCCATCAGCACGCGGTCGCCCGCCTTCATCGGACAGCCGTTGTGCTCGGTGTCCTCGGCGACGATGCGCGCCATGGTGACCGGCGAATAGGCGCGCAGGAACTCCTCCACCGCCGAGGGGATGAGCTCGGGCTCCTCCACGAGCCGTCGCCGGTCATCGGGATGGGTGGCGAGGTGCCACAGCGACGATCCGATCCCGCTCCACGTGGTGTCCACGCCGGCGACGAGGAGCAACCCGCACATGCCGAGGATGAGATGGTCGGGGAAGGGTTCGCCCTCGTGTTCCGCGGTGAGCAACTCACTGATGAGGTCGTCGCCGAGACCGTTCGTGCGACGCGAGTTCATCTCCGAGAGGAAGAATGCCTGGATCTCCTCGCGGGCCTGGAGTCGGATCTCGGGGTTGGTCAGGCCCGTCTCGAGCGACATGCGCACCCAGCGCGTGAAATCGTCCTTCATGGTCGTGGGCACGCCGAGCATCGTGGCGATGACCTGGGCGGGGATGAGCTGGGCGTACTCGACGGCGATGTCGGCCTCGTCACGACCGGCGAGACCGTCCATGAGTTCGCGGCACCAGGCACGCGTGAACACCTCCAAGCGGTCCACCGCCTTCGGGGAGAACGCCGGAAGGAGCCGGCGCCGGGTGTAGGTGTGCATCGGAGCGTCGACGCTGATGGGCGCCGAGATGGCCGAGTCCCCGTACCCGCCGCTCGTCACCCGCGGCACGACGAGGATCTCCCGCGAGGAGAAGCGCTCGGGATCGCGCGCGATGTCGGTGACTTCCTCGTAGGTGGTGGGGAGCCACGACCCGCCCCATCTCTCCGTGCGGGCGATCGGGCACTCATCGCGCAGGTCGTCCCAGATTCCGAAGGGATTCTCGATGTAGCCCCGGTCGAAGATGTCGTAGTCGGTCGTCCAGTCGATCAGACCCGTCATGTGCGATTCCCCCCGTGCACCGCCCGACCCCCGGACGATGCCCACACCATACATATGGTGCGACTGCCGGGGATCGGTCGGCGTGCGTGGGGTCGGCTCGGGGCGAAGGCGTCAGGCGGCCGGTGAGGACGCCTTGCCCACGGCACGGCGCATCTGCGCACCGAGCACGGCGAGCATGCCGACCCCGACGGCGATGATGACGACGCCCTGGAGCACCTCGTTGCCGATCCAATACAGCGACAGCGCGACGACGGGAGCCACGACGAGGATGGTGCCGGCGAGCAGCATCTCGGGTGCCAGCCACAGCGAACCCAGGCCGAACATGACGACGCCGATGGCGAGGGGGACGAGGAACCAGGCACCCTGGTTGACCCCGCCGATCATCATCGCGCCGATGACGACGTAGAGCGAGCCGAAGGCGCGCGGCACGAACGAGATGCCCACGCCGCGCAGCGAGCCGAGAGCGAGGAGTCCCGCACCGCCGACGAGCATGGCGATGCCGCCGGTGTTCGGGCTGTCCTCGCGGATGAGCCCGACGAGCGAGGTGACGAAGGTGGGCATGGCGCCGGTGGCGAGAAGACTGCCCACGAAGCGCGAGCGTGGCGCTCGCCACGCACCCCAGACCAGCACCGCGCCCGAGAGGGCCGTCACGAATCCCTGTTCGTCGAGGTCGGTCTCGGAGAGCAGCAGGCCCGAGGCCACGATGATGGCGAGGACCGCGGCGAGCTCCAGCACCTCGGCGAGTCGCTGGCGAATCGCCGAACCGGACGAGAGTTTCCACGACCCTGCCGCCAGGACCGCCGCGATGATGTAGAGCACGGCGGAGATGGCCGTGACGGACGCGTCCTCCACGAGCACCGCGAGGATGCGTATGACGCCGGCACCGATGATGAGTGCCGCGAGGTACGAGACGAGTTCGCGGATCTGGAGCGACCACTCGGGGGCATGCGCGATGTCGTCGGCCTCCTCCCGGGAGATTCGGCCCGCGCCGACGAGGTCGGCGAGAATCTGTTTCTGGTTGCGACGTTGTTCCATGCGCCCAGCATGGCATCTTTGTCGTGGCGTCATCACCACGGGAGACCGGGTGGGCACGACGAACCCGGGACGGCTTAGGGTCGTGCACCGACATGAGAGACGATCGAGAGAAAAGCGTGAGTCGAACGAGAAAAAGGGCACTGTGCGGGGGTCTCCTGTGGGGTGTCCTCGCCGCGTGCGGCGGAGCGGCGAGCGACGGGGAGCTCATCGGGTACAAACCTCCCTCGGTCACCCGCACCGCCGATGTCGCCGTCACCGAGGCCGGCGCCGACGAGCCCTTTCCTCTCGTGGCCGACGAGGACGGGATCCTCGTGGTCTTCTTCGGCTTCACGAATTGCCCGGATGTCTGTCCCGGCACCCTCGCGACCCTGCGGAACTCACTGCGAAAAGTCGGGGACGAACTCGCCGCACGTGTCGACGTCGCGATGATCACCGTCGACCCCGAGCGCGACACGGCAGAGAAGATGCCTCTCTACCTCGGCTCGTTCCTCGAGCGGTTCCATGCTCTCGTCCCCGCTGACGAGGCCGAGCTGCGCGCTGCCGAGGTGCCGTTCGGGGCCACCTCGTCGGTGACCAAGAAACCCGACGGCACCGTCGAGGTGAGCCACGGTGGCACCGCCTACGTCGTGGACGACGACGGCAACTTCATCCTCGGATGGCCGTTCGGACTCGATGCCGACGCGATCGCCCACGACATCCGCATCCTCCTCGCACGGAACGGCACACCGTCATCATGAGGACCATCACCCGGAGGGCCGCCCTGGCGGCCACCACTCTTCTCGCCGCATCGATTCTCGGCGCCTGTGGTGACTCGGAATCCGGATCCACCGACCACGCGGTGACCGTCACCCGCCCGTGGGCCCGCACGAGCGCCGTGGGCGCCGAGGTCGGGGCGGCCTACATGAGCATCGAGGTCTCGCTCGACGACGAACTCCTCGGAGTCTCCGTCGACGCGGCTGTGGCCATGGACGCACAGATCCACGAGATGGTCATCTCGGGCGGCAACCTGGTGATGCGGGAGGTCGCCTCGATCCCGGTGAGGGCCGGTGAGATCCTCGAGCTCACGTCCGGTGGGTACCACGTCATGTTCATGGGGCTCGCGAAGGCTCTCGTCACCGGCGAGACCATCCCGGTCACGCTGACGTTCGCGAAGGCCGGCGACGTCGTCGTCGAGGTGCCCGTCCAGG
>JBDLRG010000121.1:0-4265 GCA_039800125.1 Actinomycetota bacterium | reverse complement strand
CCGGCCACATGGCGAGCACCTGGACCACGCCCACGATGAGCGCGGTGCGCACGCCGATCTCCTCGAGGGGTCGACCGGCGCCGGAGGGACGCCACATGAGCAGGACGACTCCCCCCACGGCCCACGCCGCCACCACGGGCACGGGACCGAACAGCACCTCCTTGATGCGGTCCCCCGCGAGCGCCCCGACGAGGCCCGCCGGCACGAAGGCCGCCACCACGGCGACGAGGAGATCACGACCGGCGTCGTCCCCGCCCGTGACGCCGCGCACCATGGATGCGACGCGGGCACGCAGGAGGACGAGAACCGCGAGGATGGCACCGAGCTGGATGGCGACGGCGAAGGTGTCGGCAGCTGATCCGTTTCCCCCGGCCCCGAGGCCGATCAACTCGTTGACGAAGAGCAGGTGTCCCGTGGAGGACACGGGCAGGAACTCCGTGACTCCCTCGACGAGGCCCAAGAGCACGGCCTCGGGGATGCTGAGGTCACTGCTCATGCGGGATGGGGCATCACTGGTCGACCGGCGCCGAGACGAGGCGGGCGCGCACCACCAGGCGCTGAGCCTCGGAGAAGAGCGGATGACAGGTGAAGAGCGTGAGAGTGTGCTCGCGCGTCTGCCCGACGATCCAGAGGGCGGACGGATCGACGACGAATGTCTCGGTCACCTCGTAGGTGTGCTCGCGTCCCTCAGCCTCGAGGAGGATGGTGTCGCCCGGCACCATCTCGCCCAGCGCATAGAACGGGCGGGGCTGGTCGGTGCGGTGGCCGGCGAGGACCACGTTGCCGAGGTGGCCGAACTCGGCCGTGCCCGGCCACCACGCCACACCGCGATCGATCGTGGGTGCCGACACGCCGAACCACACCGTCTCGTCGACGCCGATGGCCGGGATGCGGATGTGCCCGACCTCGCGCACGGGATCCACCGCTCCCTGCGGCGGGGGCGGAACGGGCCGGGGCAGGGGCACCGGGTCGGTCGCGCCGGCCGGCGGTGCCACGAGTGTGGGATCCGTTGCCGAGGGAGCCGCATCGTCGCCGGGCAGACCCCGAAGCACACAGCCCCCGAGCGCCAGGCCGCACAGACCGGCCAAGGCCGCGAGCAAGGAGGCCCTCTTCACGGGCCCGAGTTTAGAGCGCGGCGCCGCGGTGCTGCCCGCGCTTGCGCAGCCAGTCACCCACCATGTTCATCGCCAACACGGTGAGCACCATGGCCGCGGAGGGGAAGAACACGGGATGGAGCGCGAGCGCGATGTCCTTGCGACCCTCGTAGATCATCGAACCCCAGGTCGGGGTCGGGGGCTGCACACTGAGTCCGAGGAACGCGAGCGAACCTTCCAGCACGATGATGCCGGCGGCGGCAACGAGGGCATAGGCGAGCACGCTCGGCAGGACGTTCGGGATGACCTCGCGGAACAGGATCGTACGGCGGGGCGTGCCGATGGCCCGTGCGGCGAGCACGTACTCGCGTCGCGACACGGTGAGGCTGTTCGCCCGCGAGACACGCGTGTACGGGGGGATCGAGAGGGCCCCGATGACGATCGAGATGACGGCCAGGCTGCGGGTCTCGAGGAAGGTCACGAGGGCGAGCAGGAGGACCAACCCGGGGAAGGCCAGGATGACGTCCACGCCGGACATCACCAGCGAATCCGTCTTGCCGCGCACGTAACCGACGAGTGCCCCGAGGAATCCGCCGATGGCCACACCACAGGCGACCGCTGCCACCGCGACGATGATGGACACCTGCGCCCCGTAGACCACGCGGGAGAAGATGTCGCGGGTGAGGGCGTCGGTGCCGAACCAGAAGGACCCGCTCGGTCCCTCGTTCGAGGTCGCTCCGCTTCCCGTGAGGAAGGCCTGGGCGATCGGATCCTTGAGCGGGAGCCAATCCGCATAGACGGCGCCGAACAGGATGAGCACGAGCCACCCGGCGGCGAACTTGACGCTGAGACTCATGGTGCGGACGATCGCCAGCACCTGGCGACCGCGCAGACCGAGGCCGAGGACGATGGCAATGGTGGTGGCGACGGGGATGAGACGTGTCATGTGCCCTTGATCCTGATGCGCGGGTCGACGACGATGTAGACGAGGTCGACGATGGTGTTGACGATGACGTAGAACGCCGAGATGAAGAGCACGATGCCCTGGACGACCATGATGTCGCGGGTGTTGATGCCCTCGAGCATCTTGCGACCGAGCCCGGGCACGGCGAACAGCTGCTCGATGACGACCGTGCCGCCGAGGAGTCCGCCGATGTTGAGACCCACCACGGTGATGAGACTCAGCGAACTGGGTCGGAAGGCGTGCCGGAAGAGCACGTAGCGGTCGGACAGTCCTTTGGCCCGGGCCGAGAGGACGAAGTTCTCCTGCAGGGTGGTGATCATGTCGGCCCTGACGAGCCGGGTGAACACGGCCATCTGGGCGAGCGCCAGCGAAGAAGCCGGCAGCAGCACGGACTTGAAGTTGCCGATGGGATCCGCCGTCAGACGCACCCAGCCGGTGGCCGGGAGCAGTTTCAACTGGACGGCGAATCCCCACGTGAGGAAGACGCCGGCAACGAAGCCCGGAACGGAGAGGAAGAACTGGACGATGGCGGAGATGGTGACGTCCGCGCGTTGACCCTGGCGGTACGCGCTCCAGATGCCGAGCGGAATGGCGGCGAAGACGGAGAAGAAGATCGACACAAAGGCCAGTTCGGCCGTGACCGGGAGCCGGGCCGTGATCTCATTCCAGACCGGTTGGTCGGTGAGATACGACTTGCCCAGGTCGCCCTGGACGGCGTTGCCGAGCCACTCCGCGAAACGGATCGGGAGGGGGTCGTTGAGGCCCAGTTCTTCGCGGACGCGCGCGACGGTCTCCTCGTCGCGGGGCGCGGTGGGCGGGAGAATCGAGTCGACCGGATCGCCCGGAAGGAGGCTCGTGAGGAAGAAAGTGAGGAACGACACGGCGAACAGCGTCGCCAGCAGTCGGATGAATCTCATGGCGAGCAACTTGGGCATGTCGCCCGAGAGGATCTTGAGCATGTCGTCGCTCCTCGTGTTCGAGTGGTGTGAAGGATTTCAGTGGTCGTGGTGGGCCGCACCCGAAGGTGCGGCCCACCAGTCACACGTTGGTCAGGTGGTCAGCTGGCGGTGACCCAGGCGAAGGCCCAACGGGCCTCGGCGCCCTTGATGCCCGCACCGGTCGACCCGTCGGGGGTCTTCCAGCTGGTGAGACCGTTCACGGTCTGCTTCGCCGCCACGGCGGTCGCAGTGTGTCCGGAGTACCACACGATGCCCGACTCGTTCATGATGATCATGAGCTTCGAGTAGTTGGCCTTGCGGAGCTCGAAGTCGGTGGTCTTGCCGGCTTCCTCCACGAGGGCCTGGGCCTCGGCGTTCACGTAGTTCGGGAAGTTGCCCACGGAGGAGGCCGGGTCGGCGAAGAACGCCGCCAGACCGGCCTGCGGGTCGCCCTCGCCGCCCCAACGCCAGCAGTGCGCGTTGTGCTTGTCGCCCACCGCGTTGTTGATGTGGGTCGGCTGGTCGAAGGCCGTGAGCGTCACGTCCACGAGACCGGTCGAGGTCCATGCGGCCTCGAGCACCTGCATCGCGGCGGTGAGGGTCGGGTCCGGCGGGCAGCTCAGCTCGACGCTGATCTTCTCGCCGGCAGCCTTCTTGTCGCTGCGCGCCGGGTCGTCGATGTACTCCTGGAGCTTGGCCTTGGCCGCCTCGAGGTCGAACTTCGGATAGGTCGCCGCGGCGTCCTCGGTGTACCAGACGCTGTCCGGGCTGAACCACTGGCTGGCCGCTGCCGAGATGCCGGTACCGCCAAGGGCGTTGATGACCTGCTCCTGGTTGTTGGCCATGTTCAGGCCCATGCGCACGCGCACGTCGTCGTAGGGCGCCACGAGGGTGTTGAACATGCCGCCACCCGTGTTGTTGCCCTGGTACTCGTACATCTTCAGACCGCCGGCGGCACGGGCATCACGAATGGTGCCCTGACGAAGCGTCTGGAAGGCGTCGATGGTGCCCGAGGTGAGCGAGCTGAGGCGCTGGCCTTCGTCCGGGATCGGCGTGAAGGTGACCTGGTCGAGGTACGGGAGCTGGGTGCCGTCGGCATCCTTGTTCCAATAGTCGGGGTTCTTCACCACGACGGTCTCGTTGTCCACGTCACGCGACTGGACCGTGAAGGGTCCGGTGCCGACCGGCTTGAGGCTGAAGGCCGCGGAGTCCGCCGCAGCGGCAGCGGGCTCGAACACCATGCCGAGCGGCGCGCGCTCGAGCTCGGAG
>JBDLRG010000120.1:0-8822 GCA_039800125.1 Actinomycetota bacterium | reverse complement strand
GAGCGCCACCACCCCCCCAAGAAGACGCACCAAGATCCAGAGGGTCATGTCGGCGTTCTTCCCGGGGGCGGTGTTCGGTCAGGGAGCCGGTCGGCTCAGCTGCAGCCGCTCGTGGAGCCGCAGCTCGGGCAGGCGTGGCAGGAACCGGCGCGCTGCATCTGCACCCCGCACATCATGCACATCGGGGCGTCAGCGTGCTGGCGCGCGATGCCCTGGGGGGCCGAGTGGTCCGAGACCGGCGCCGGGGGCGCCGTGCCGAGCTGGATCGAGGCTGCCAGATCGCCCGCGCTGGGGATCGACTTGGGGTCGGGAGCCACCTCGGAACCGGTCTTCGTCTCGATGACGGACTCCTCCACGCCGGGGAGGGTGGGCTGCACCCGCTCGTCGCGGGTGAAGATCCCCAGCTCGGCGCGCTCGTCGTACGTCATGTACTCGAGCGCCAAGCGGCGGAAGAGGTAGTCCATGATCGACGAGGCGATGCGGATGTCCGGGTCGTCGGTCATGCCCGCGGGCTCGAAGCGCATGTTGGTGAACGCCTCGACGAAGGCCCGCAACGGCACGCCGTACTGGAGCCCGTACGAGATCGACTTGGCGAAGGCGTCCATGATGCCCGACAGGGTGGAACCCTGCTTCGACACCGTGAGGAACACCTCGCCGGGACGACCGTCCTCGTACTCGCCGATGTTGGCGAAACCCTTGCAGTCCGCGACGCGGAACTCGAAGGTGCGGGCACGACGCGACCGGGGCAGTTTCTGTCGCACCGGCTGGGTGACGACGCGCTCCACGATGCGCTCCACCACACCGGTCGCCGCCTCGGGGGCAGAGGCGGGCGCATCGGTGGACTCGCCCTCCTTCTTCACGGTCGAGAGGGGCTGGCCCACCTTGCAGTTGTCGCGGTAGATGGCCACGGCCTTGATGCCGAGCTTCCACGCGAGCATGTGCAGCTCCTCGATGTCCTCCACCGAGGCTTCTTCGGGCATGTTCACCGTCTTGGAGATGGCTCCGGAGATGAACGGCTGGATGGCACCCATCATGCGCACGTGACCCTCGTAGTGGATGACGTTGTCGCCCATCGAGCAGGCGAACACCGGGACGTGATTCGCCTCGAGGTGCGGCGCGCCGAGAATGGACTTGTTCTCGTCGATGTGGGCGACGATGTCGGCCACCTGCTTGTCGCCGTACCCGAGGCGCGCGAGCGCGCGGGGGATGGTCTGGTTGACGATGCTCATCGAGCCGCCACCGACCATCTTCTTCATCTTCACGAGACCGAGGTCAGGCTCGACACCGGTGGTGTCGCAATCCATCATCAGGCCGATCGTGCCCGTCGGGGCGAGGACCGAGGCCTGGGCGTTGCGCACGCCGTACTCCTCGCCGTCGCGCACCGCGGCATCCCACGACTCGCGTCCCGCGGCGACCAGGTCGGACTGGATGACGCCGGTGTCGGCGATGCGGTCGTGCTCGGCCCGGTGCATGCGCAGCACGTCGAGCATGTACTTCTCGTTCTCCGGGAAACCGGCGAACGGACCCATGCGGCTGGCGATGCGTGCGCTGGTGGCGTAGGCGTGTCCGGTCATCAGCGAGGAGATGGCCGCCGCCCAAGCACGACCCTCGTCGGAGTCATAGGCGAGACCGATGGCCATGAGAAGGGCACCGAGGTTGGCGTAGCCGATGCCCAGCTGACGGAACTTGCGGCTGTTCTCCCCGATGGCCTCGGTGGGATAGTCGGCGCGACCGACGAGGATCTCCTGGGCGGTGAAGACCACCTCGACGGCGTGACGGTAGGCCTCCACGTCGAAACGGTCGTTGTCATCGAGGAACTTGAGGAGATTGAGCGACGCGAGGTTGCACGCCGAGTTGTCGATGTGCATGTACTCCGAGCAGGGGTTGGATCCATTGATGCGACCCGTCGCGTGGGCCGTGTGCCAGCGGTTGATGGTGGTGTCGAACTGCAGACCGGGGTCGGCGCACTCCCATGCGGCCTCGGCGATCTGGCGCCACAGGTCGCGTGCGCGCACCGTTCGCACCACGGACCCGTCGGTCACGGCGCGCAGGTGCCACTCTGCATCGGCTTCGACGGCCTGCATGAACTCGTCGGTGACACGCACGGAGTTGTTGGCGTTCTGGTACTGGATGCTGTACGAGTCGACGCCATCGAGGTCCATGTCGAAACCGGCGTCGCGCAGCACGCGCGCCTTGCGCTCCTCGCGCACCTTGCACCACACGAACTCCTCGACGTCGGGATGGTCGGCGTTGAGGATGACCATCTTGGCGGCGCGACGGGTCTTGCCGCCCGACTTGATGGTTCCGGCCGACGCGTCGGCGCCGCGCATGAACGAGACGGGACCGGAGGCCGTGCCGCCGCCCTCGAGACCCTCGAGGCTGGAGCGGATCTTCGAGAGGTTGATACCCGAGCCCGAGCCACCCTTGAAGATGACGCCCTCCTCGCGGTACCAGTTGAGGATCGCCGACATCTTGTCCTCGACCGAGAGGATGAAGCAGGCGCTCGCCTGCTGCGGCACGCCCTTCACGCCGATGTTGAACCACACCGGGCTGTTGAATGCGGCACGCTGGGTGACGAGGATGTACTTGAGCTCGTTGCGGAAGGCCTCGGACTCGTCCTCATCGGTGAAGTAGCCGCCCTCGATGCCCCACGTGGTGATCGTGTCGGCGACGCGGTCGATGACCTGACGCATCGAGCTCTCGCGCTCGGGAGTGCCGGGCGTGCCGCGGAAGTACTTCTGAGCCACGATGTTCGTGGCGTTCAGGGACCAGGACTCGGGAAACTCCACGCCGAGCTGCTCGAAGGCCACGGTCCCGTCGCGCCAGTTGGTGATCCGCGAGTCCCGCTTCTCCCAGGTCACCTCGTCGTACGGGTGGACCCCGGGGGTGGTGAAGAAGCGGCCGATGCCGATGGACAGACGATCCGGTGCGAGAGACATGGTGACTCCTGATTTCCTTTGTTTTGAGACCTTGGCACGACCCCGGTGGGGCCGTGAAAACACAACATATTGTGGTTTCAGGTCCGAATTGGGGACCTTTGCCACAAGCGGTGGGGACGAATTACAGCACCGTAAGTACCCCCGTGTCAACGATTTCCGTCGACCCCGATCGGGGTTTTTCCGGCACGACGGCGCCGGGTCGGGGACCAGGTACGGGGCTCACTGTCGCCCCAGTCGACCGTGCCAAGTGCCCACGATCGACTCCATCCGCTCCCCTCCCGGTCGCCGCCGACCGTGCCCGCAGGATAGGGACGGCCTCTTGTGGATTGGAAGGGGACAACGGTGTGAATTGCCGGAAGTTCTTGGGGAATTGCCGGTTTTCCTTGGGGATGAGGCTGTGTCTGCCCTGGGGATACCGAGGATCCTGCTGTGGACAAACCGGCCGGACGTCAGCGAATCCCGCTCTTCATTGGTCCTCGTTCACTCTTGACCGGACACGGCAGCGACCGTCACCGGCACCGCGTTGAGAGCCGCGTTGCCCGACAGGGGGTCGAGTACGGCGTCGTCGGTGAGGATGTTGGCGTTCACCCCGGCCTTGGTCCGAGCCACCGCGAGCCGGGCGCCGGGGGACGAATGCCCCCAGCCGTGCGGGAGGCTCACCACCCCGGAGCGCACCGCGTCGGTGACCTGCACGTCGGCGACGACCTCTCCCACCCTGCTCGTCACCCGCGCGCGACCACCGTCCACGAGCGAGAGGCGACGGGCGTCGTCGGGGTGCACGTGGAGTGTGCACGCAAGTCGTCCCTTGGTGAGGATGCGCAGGTTGTGCATCCAGGAGTTGTTCGACTTCAGGTCGCGCCGGCCCACCAACAGCATCGGCGACGGATCGACGTCACGGGTACGTGTCAGTTCGACGAGGTCGGCGAGGAATTCCACCGGCGCCAGTTCGACCATGCCGGTCGGCGTGCGCAGCAACGACGGCAGTCGCGGCTCGAGCGGGCCGAGGTCGACGCCGTGGGGATTGTCGAGCAGGACATCGAGGGACAGGCCACCCGGATTCGCCCCGAACGCCGCACCGTAGGGACCTGCCTGCAGCATGAGATCGAGCATGCGGGCCGGACCACGCCGTCCGCTCGCCGCGAGTGCATCGAGGATCTCGGCCGGGTCGCGACCGGCCAACGGTGACGCCGTCGACCCGGTCTCGGTGTGCACCATCCCGGCGATCACCTGATCGTCGACAATGCAGGGGTCGACCCCGGGACCGAGTCCCTGCAGGATGCCGGCGAGTTTCGCCAGGATCTCCCACTCGTCCGGGGACGACGGGTCGCGGGGCAGCACAGCCGGGCTGTAGTTGGCCACGTTGCGCACCGCGAAGGCGTAGAGCGAGAGGTCGTAGTGGTCGCGCTCGAGGGCCGAGGGGGGCGGAAGGATGACGTCGGCGTGTCGCGTGGTCTCGTTCAGGTAGATGTCGATGGACACCATGAAGTCGAGCGACTCGAGTGCCCTCTCCAACTGCCCCGCATGCGGGGTGGACAGAACCGGATTGCCCGCCGCCGTCACCATGGCACGGATGCGCCCCTCACCCGGCTCGAGGATCTCCTCGGCCATCACCGCCGCGGGGTACTCCCCCATCGCCTCGGGTCGGGCGCTCACGCGACTGCGACCACGGCCGATACGGAATCCCTTGCCCCGGCCACCCTCGCCCCGCGTCGTGGGGTTTCCCGTGGCCGGGCGGGTGAACATCGCGCCACCCGGGCGGTCGATGTTGCCCGTGAGCACGTTGAGGGCGTCGATGAGCCAGGCGTTCACCGTGCCGAAGCGCACCGCGTTCACGCCGATCCGCCCGTACACCGCGGCAGAGGGGGCGGCGGCGAGGTCGCGCGCGAGACGGGCGATGTCGGCGGCGGGGATGCCCGTGGCCGCGGACACCGAGTCGGGAGTGATGCCCGCGACGGCTGCCCGCAGTTCCTCCACCCCGTTGATGCGTCCCGCGAGAGCTTCGGGGATCGACACGAGCCCCTCGTCGAACAGCACGTGCACCATCGCGGCGAGCAGGAGTCCGTCCGTGCCCGGCCGGATGGCCACCCACTCGTCGGCCGCCTCGGCGCTCCGCGTGCGACGGGGGTCCACCACGACGATGCGCCCACCACGGGCCCGGATGCGTTCCATCCGACCCGGGAAGTCCGGGGCAGTGCAGAGACTCCCGTTCGACTCGAGAGGGTTGGCGCCGAGCATGAGCAAGAAATCCGTGCGGTCGAGGTCGGGGACGGGTATCGCCACGGGGGACCCGAACATGTATCCGCCCGCCACGTGCTTGGGAATCTGGTCGACGGTCGAGGCACTGAAGCGGTTGCGCGACCCCAGCGCACGCAGCCACACCGCGTTGTAGGCCATGGCCCCGAGATTGTGGGCATTCGGATTGCCGACGTAGGCGCCGATGGCATCGCGCCCGTGCTCGGCGAACACCCGGGCAAGACCCTCGTCCACGGCCTTCCACGCCTCGTCCCAGGGAACCTCGACGAACTCCCCGTCACGACGCACGAGGGGTCGACGCAGGCGGTCGGGGTCCTCGTGCAGGTCCTTCAGGCTGGAGCCCTTCGGGCAGATGAAACCGCGCGAGAACACGTCGTCGCGGTCACCGCGGATCCGCACGATTGTTCCGTCCGGCGCCACCGTCAACTCGAGCCCGCACGTCGCCTCGCACAGCGGACACGTGCGGTACGCCGTCCTGTTCCCCCCGGTCATGGCGCCACTCTGCCACACGCCGTGCCTCTCGCCGCTCGTCCCGGAGGGCCGTAGCATCGGCGCGTGACCGTGGTGATGGAGATCGTCTCGTCGCGCATCGAGGGTCTTACCGCCGGTGACCGGCTCCTCGTGGCCGAGCTCGTCGGGGCGTGCCGTCGGTCAGCCCGTGCGAGGGGGGCACGCAGCACCGAGGTCTGCATGGTGACGACACCCGATGCCTGGACGGAGATGGACGGGCGGTCCGCACCGCTCGGAGGCGTGGAGGACCAGGCTCTCTTCCTCGCCCTGCGGGGCGACGCCGACCTCGTTCTCGTCGGTGCGGGCACCGTGCGGGCCGAGGGGTACGGACCTCCCTCTCGAGCCGGGCTGAGAGTGGCGGTCGTGACGGCCTCCCTCGACATCGATCCCGATGCGGCCCTGTTCGCCAGTGGTGCGGGCTTTCTCGTCACCACCGTCGATGCGCCCGAGACCGGAATCGAGACGGTGCGCGCTGGCAACGGCTCCGTGGACCTCGGCGCGGCCCTCGACATGCTCGACGCGGGAGTCATCCACGTCGAGGGTGGACCGCGCCTCAACGCTGCCCTGCTCGCCGCCGACCTCGTCGATGCCCTGAACCTCAGCATCAGCCCCCTGCTCGCCGGCGCCGATGGTCGCTCCTGGGCGGACGGCACCCGAGCGCCCCGAGACTTCATCCCCGAATTGCTGGCCCGGTCCGGGGACCAGGTCTTCGCTCGCTACGTACGGGTCAGGACCGCTTGAGCAGGGCCAGTTCGCGGCGGAAGTCGGCCGCGTCGTCGAAATTCTTGTAGACGCTGGCGAACCGCATGTAGGCGACCTCGTCGAGGGCCTTCAGTTGCTGGAGCACCGCATGCCCCACCACCGATGAGGTGATCTCGGTTCCCGCTGCCGCAGCAAGCCGCACCTCGTCCTCCACCATCTCCCCCAGGTCGTCGATCTGGTCCTCGGTCACCGGGCGTCCCTTGCACGCGGCACGGATGCCCTCCACCACCTTCACTCGATCGAAGGGTTCCCGGTTTCCCGAACGCTTGAGCACCATGAGCGGGGCGCCTTCAAGGCGTTCATAGGTGGTGAACCGATACGAACATGAGGGACAGGACCGACGACGACGGATGGCGCTGCCCTCGTCGGACGGGCGGGAATCGATCACCTTGGTGTCGTCATGGCGGCACACGGGACAATGCACGCACACACTATAAATCGGCCATTTCGCTCGATGGCACCTTGCACCAGGGATTTATGTGGCGAAAATCCCGCCCCGCGGGCCGATCAGGGCAGACGCACGACTTGACCGGGCTCGAGGCGCGCCCCGTTCAGCCGGACCAGGTCGCCGACCAGGTCACCGAGCGAACCCTCGGGCTTGAGTGTGCGAGCGATGTCCCAGAGCGTGTCGCCCTGAGACACGATCATGGTGCGGGGCGCGTCAGCGCGACCGGCGGCCGGGTCGGATGCGAAGGCTCCCCCTCCGAGAGTGGCCCAGGACACCGTCGCCGCCAGAAGAGCGAGGAGGGCCCCCACGGTCCGACGCCGGCGGCGGTAGACCGCCTGACTCACGCGGATGGGTCGGCGGCCGTGCACCGGGGCGCCAGGATGACGCACGTGGCGACGGGCCTGCCCGGCACGGGGATCGACCGAGCGGTGGACCCCCTCGACCGGTCGACGAACCTGCACGTGGCTGGCGACCGGACGCGAGGACTGGCGGGGGGCAAAGCCGGCGGGGCGGAGCAGGGGATCGAACAAGGCGGTCATGGAGGGGTCCTTTCCGGGTGTGGAGGAAGAATTCGGGCTGTTTCTCATGATTCGGGACCGTAGCGAACGGGTGTTCGTCAGTATTCCCGAACAAGTGTTCGCTGTCAAGGACCGGGCGAACATCCGTTCTCCGAACACATGTTTGACCTCGGCGACGAACACCTGTACGCTCCGCCCATGGCCGAGACCCTCACCGAACGACAGCGTCAGATCCTCCACGTCATCGAGCGGAGCATGCAAGAGCGGGGCTATCCGCCGAGCGTCCGTGAGATCGGCGAGGAAGTCGGCCTCAACTCTCCCGCGAGCGTGCACAACCACCTCGCGACCCTCCAGAAGATGGGTTTCCTGCGGCGCGACCCCACCAAGCCGCGTGCCATCGAAGTGCGCTTCGACACCAATTCCGAGGTGGCCATGGAGCGGCGACCCTCTCGGCACGTTCCCCTCATCGGCGAGGTGGCGGCCGGCACCGATGTGCTGGCCCAGGAGAACGTCGAGGACCTCATCCCCCTCCCCACCGACTTCACGGGCGAGGGCGAGCTCTTCATGCTCAAGGTGCGCGGGGACTCCATGATCGAGGCGGGAATCCTCGACGGTGACTTCGTCGTGGCGCGCCAGCAGAACGTGGCGGAGAACGGCGACATCGTCGTGGCCGGCATCCCGGGCGACGAGGCGACCGTGAAGACCTACAAGCGCACGGCCCGGAACATCACCCTGCTCCCGGCGAACGGGTCCTACGAACCCATGGTGTTCGACCCCGAGGAGGTTGTCATCTTCGGCAGGGTCGTCACGGTGTTGCGCCGCCTCTGACGCTCGGCACCGGCGGCACGGTCAGTGCAGCGCGAGTCGTTCCGCCAGCAGACGCAGGCGAGCATCAGGCTGCACCACGGCAACGCGCACGTATCGTGAGCCTTCCGCTCCGTAGAAATCCCCCGGACTCACGAGCGCCCCACCCTCGCGGGCCAACCGCTCGGTGAACTCCCAGGCGTTCCCGGCGTCGAACCACAGATAGAAGCCGCCCGCCGGCAATCCGATCTCGAGACCCGACCAGCGTCCGAGCACCGACGCCGTGAACTCGAGGCGCGTCCTGTAGCGCTCCCGTTGCAGGGCCACGTGGTCGTCGTCGTCGAGGGCCGCGACACCGGCCGCCTGAGCCGGTCCCGGAACCATGAAGCCCGCATGTTTGCGTACTTCCTTGAGATAGTCGACGAGTTCGGGATCGCCCGCATAAAAGCCCACCCGCACCCCGGCGAGGTTCGACCGCTTGGAGAGCGAGTGCACCGCGACGACACCCTCCACACCGTGCTGGAGGATCGTGCGGGGAGGACCTTCCCAGGTGAATTCGGCGTAGCACTCGTCCGAGAACACCGGGAC
>JBDLRG010000119.1:0-7844 GCA_039800125.1 Actinomycetota bacterium | reverse complement strand
GAGCAGGAAGTTCATCGTGTTCGCCGCCCTCGTGGGCGTTTCGCTCCTCATCCTCTTCGCCGTCGTGCGCGTCGAGCTGGCCCAGCGTCGCATCCCGGTGCAGTTCGCCAAGCGCGTCGTGGGCCGCCGCATGACGATGGGGCAGAGCACCTACATCCCGCTCAAGGTCAATCAGGCCGGCATCGTCCCGATCATCTTCGCGTCGTCGGTCCTGCTGCTCCCGGTGCTCCTCTCGAACGTCCTCGGCAGCGGCGAGGGTTGGCGGGGGAGCATCGCCTCGTTCGTCAACGACTACCTCGTGAACAGCCAGAACCTCGTCTACATCGTGGGTTTCTTCGGCCTCATCGTGGCGTTCGCCTACTTCTACAACTCGATCGCCTTTGATCCGATCCGACAGGCGGATCAGTTGCGCAAGCAGGGCGGCTTCATCCCCGGGATCCGCCCCGGACCACAGACGGAGCAGTATCTGGCCAAGGCGGTCAATCGCATCACCCTGCCCGGCGCGCTCTTCGTGGCGTTCATCGCCATCGTCCCCTACATCATCCTGTGGGTGGGCGACGTGCAGTCGTTCCCCTTCGCGGGAACGACGGTGCTCATCGCGGTGGGCGTCGCGCTCGAGATCATGCGTCAGATCAATTCCCAGCTGATGCTGCGCAACTACGAGGGCTTCCTGAAGTGATCCTCGGCCCGGAAGGGCGGGGACCCGGACGGGGCGAGGTGAATCGGTGATCGCGGGAATCCGGATCGTGCTGCTCGGGCGGCAGGGGTCGGGGAAGGGGACGCAGTGCGTCCGCCTCTCCCGTCACTACGTCGTGCCCCACATCTCCACCGGCGACATCCTGCGGGCGGCGGTGCGCGAGGGGACCGAACTCGGTCGCCTGGCCAAGAGCGTCATCGACTCCGGCGGCCTCGTGGGTGACGACATCATGATCGGCATCGTCGCGGAGCGTCTCGGACAGGACGACGCGCGCAGTCGCGGATACATCCTCGACGGCTTCCCCCGCACGGTGGCCCAGGCGGTGGCCTTCGACGGCATCAGCGGCACCGCCCCGCTCGAGACGGTCATCGACCTCGAGGTCCCCCGCGGGATGGTGCTCCAGCGTCTCTCGGCCCGCCGGGTGTGCCGCGATTGTGGCGCCAATTACCAGTCCACGGGCACCGACCCCCGCCCCTGGACCTGCGAGGTGTGCGGCGGGGACGTGGTGCAGAGGGGCGACGACACCCCCACGGCCATCAACCAGCGCCTCGATCTCTACGAGTCCCAGACGCAACCCCTGATCGATTTCTACGGGGAATCCGACCGGATCGTCCAGGTGGACGGCGTGGGGACCCCCGAAGAGGTCTTCGAGCGGATCACCTCGGCCATCGAGAACCGCCGCTGACTGCCGCTTGGCGCTCGGGACGGGCGCCGATAGGCTCAACCTTCGTCCCTGCAACGGGTTTGCGGGGAAGAAGGGTTCCCACCCGGAATCCACACACGACAAGGAGCCGACCCTGGCCAAGCCGAAGGAAGACGCGATCGTGCTCGAGGGCACGATTCTCGAATCGCTGCCGAACGCAATGTTCAAGGTGGAACTCGAGAACGGGCACAAGGTGCTCGCGCATATCTCGGGAAAGATGCGCATGCACTACATCCGCATCCTGCCCGGCGACAAGGTCCAGGTCGAACTCACCCCCTACGACCTCACCCGGGGTCGTATCACCTACCGCTTCAAGTGAGTCTGCAATGAAGGTCCGACCCAGCGTCAAGAAAATCTGTGAGAAGTGCAAGGTCATCCGCCGCCACGGGCGCGTGATGGTCATCTGCGAGAACCCGCGACACAAGCAGCGCCAGGGCTGATCCACCAGGAAGGCAACGAGACATGGCACGTATTTCCGGAGTCGACATCCCGCGCGAGAAGCGCCTGGAGATCTCGCTCACCTACATCTTCGGCATCGGTCGCTCGACGTCCCGTCGCATCTGCGATGCGACCGGACTCAGCCCCGACGTCCGCGTCCGCGACCTCACCGAGGACGAGGTCAACCGCATCCGCGGTTGGGTCGACCAGAACGTCACCGTCGAGGGTGACCTGCGCCGCGACGTGCAGCAGGACATCAAGCGCAAGATGGAGATCGGGTGCCTCCAGGGCGTCCGTCACCGCAAGGGTCTGCCCGTGCGCGGCCAGCGCACGCACACCAACGCGCGCACCCGCAAGGGCCCGAAGAAGACCGTGGCGAACAAGAAGAAGGCAGTGAGGTAACCCCGTGGCCAAGACACAGGCAGGCGGACGTCGTCCGCGCAAGCGCGAGCGCAAGAACGTCACCAACGGCGTCGTTCACATCAAGAGCTCGTTCAACAACACGATCGTGTCCATCACCGACACCGAGGGCAACGTCATCGCATGGGCGTCCTCCGGTGGCGTCGGCTTCAAGGGCTCGCGCAAGTCGACCCCCTTCGCTGCGCAGCAGGCCGCGGAGAAGGCCGCGAAGGCGGCGATGGAGCACGGTCTCCGTCGCGCCGAGGTGCACGTGAAGGGCCCGGGTTCGGGTCGCGACACCGCGCTCCGTTCGATCCAGAACGTCGGCATCGAGGTGTCGGGTATCAAGGACGTCACCCCGGTTCCGCACAACGGATGCCGCCAGCCGAAGCGTCGGAGGAGCTGATCATGGCCCGCTACACCGGACCCAAGGTGCGCGTCTCGCGTCGCCTCAGCACCAACATCTTCGAGAACGCCAAGGGTTCCAAGGCCCTCGACCGACGTCCGTTCCCCCCCGGCGCGCACGGTCGCACCCGCCGCCGCAACGCCGGCAGCGAGTACCTGGCACAGCTGCAGGAGAAGCAGAAGGCCAAGTACATCTATGGTCTGCTCGAGCGCCAGTTCCGCCGCACCTACGAGGAGGCCAATCGCCTCCAGGGTCCGACGGGTGAGAACCTGCTCAGCCTGCTCGAGCGTCGTCTCGACAACGTCGTGTTCCGTGCCGGATGGGCCTCGACCCGTCCCCAGGCCCGCCAGTTCGTCAACCACGGGCTCGTGACCGTGGACGGCAAGCGCGTCGACATCCCCTCGTTCCGCGTGAAGCGCGGACAGGTCGTCGCCCTGTCGATCAAGGCACGCGACATGATCCAGATTCAGCACAACATCGACACGATCGACCGTCCCCTCGTGGGCTGGCTCGAGGCCGGTGAGAAGCAGGTCACCGTGCGTGACCTGCCCCAGCGCGACCACATCGACGTCCCCGTCCGCGAGCAGCTCATCGTCGAGCTCTACTCGAAGTAAGACCCCTTCCCCAGGAGATCCCCATGCTTGTCATCCAGCGTCCTTCCGTCGAGGCCCTCGGCGAAGACCATCCCACCCAGCAGCGTTTCGCAGTCGGTCCGTTGGAGCCCGGCTTCGGCCACACCATCGGCAACTCGCTGCGCAGGGCGCTCCTGTCCTCGATCCCGGGTGCCGCCGTCACCACCGTCAAGTTCGACGGCGTCGACCACGAGTTCACCACCATCAAGGGGATGACCGAGGACATCACCGAGTTCATCCTCAACCTCAAGGACCTCGTCGTCGTATCCCACTCGGACGAGCCCGTCGTGCTGCGTCTCGACGTCAAGGGCCCCAAGAAGGTCACCGCCGCCGACATCCCGCTCACGGCCGATGTGGAGATCCTCAACAAGGATCTCGAGCTCGCCACGCTGAACGCCGGTGCCCATCTCGCCCTCGACCTCACCGTCGAAACGGGCAGGGGTTACCTCTCCACCGACCGCGACGCCGAGAGCCGGGTCATCGGGGTCATCCCGATCGATGCGATCTTCTCGCCGGTCCGCCGCGTGACGTTCGACATCGAGCCCACCCGAGTGGCACAGAGCACGAACTACGACCGTCTCGTCCTCGACATCGAGACCGACGGTTCCGTCTCCCCGCGCGAGGCCCTCGCCTCCGGTGCCGCGACGCTGCGGTCGCTCGTCGACCTCATCGCCACCCTCTCGGAGGATCCCCGCGCGCTCGAGCTGAGCGAGCCCATCGGTGCGAGCGTCGGCGTGCCCGACCTCGACCTCCCGATCGAGGATCTCGACCTCAGCGAGCGTCCCCGCAACTGCCTCAAGCGGGCCCAGGTCAACACCATCGGTGAGCTGCTCCTCAAGAGCATCGACGACCTCATGAACATCCCCAACTTCGGCCAGAAGAGCCTCGACGAGATCGTGCAGAAGCTCGACGAGCGCGGCCTCACCCTGCGCGGCTGACGCCCGCGGATCGGAAACGGAGAACACCATGGCAACCCCACGACGTGCCCCTCGATTCGGCGGAAGCGCCGCCCACCAGCGACTGCTCATGGCCAACCTCGCGTCCTCGCTGTTCGCCTCCGGCGGCATCGTCACCACCGAGGCCCGCGCCAAGGCGTTGCGTCCCATCGCGGAGAAGCTCATCACCAAGGAAAAGAAGGCCCAGGGGGATTCGCCGATGCGCATCCACCGCATCCGCCAGATCCAGGGCTACCTCGGTGACAAGGAGATGACGGCCAAGCTCGTCAACGAGCTCGCCGGTCAGTACGCCGACCGCAACGGCGGATACACGCGCATCCTCAAGCTCGGCACCCGTCAGGGTGACGCCGCGCCCATGGCGCGCATCGAACTCGTCTGACGCCCTCCCGGTCGACGAACCGGACATGGACGACACGGACGCCCCGTCGCAGGGAACCGTCCGCGCGCGTGTCGCCTACCACGGGGCGGAGTTCCACGGATTCGCCGCCAACGACGGCGTGGTCACCGTCGAGGGAACCCTCTCCGACGCCCTCCGACGCGTGACGGGGACGTCACTGCGGATCAGTGCCGCGGGGCGCACCGATGCCGGGGTCCACGCGAGCGGCCAGGTGGTGAGCTTCGACCTCCCGCTCGGCACCGACCTGGAGGCGCTCGCACGGAGTCTGAACGCCCTGTGTGCTCCGTCGGTTGCCGTCCGCTCGATGGAATGGGCCGAGCCCGGCTTCGACGCCCGCTCGTCCGCCACGTGGCGTCGCTACCGCTACACGGTGCTCAACTCCGCGGTCCACGATCCCCTTCTCGTCGACCGGGCCTGGCACATCCGGGCACCCCTGTCGATTCCGCTCATGAACCTGGCCTGCGATCCCGTGCTGGGGGAGCAGGACTTCGCCTCGTTCTGTCGTCGTCCCCCGGTCGCCGAGGGTGGCAGGGAGCCGTCACTGCACCGCTGGGTGTTCGAGGCGGGGTGGCGGGAGGAGGGCGCGGGCATTCTCGTCTTCGAAATCCGGGCCAACGCCTTCTGTCACCAGATGGTGCGTTCGCTCACCGGGTTCCTCGTGGACGTGGGGGCGACGCGGCGTCCGGCGAGCGACATGCGTGCGGTCCTCGCCGGCCGGGACCGGAACCACGGGTCCCGGGTCGCCCCGCCCCACGGACTCGTGCTCGTGGACGTGGGATACGACGGTCGGCGGGTCCATCCCTGAGCCGTGGGCTCGGTTGGAGATGCCGCCGGGCCCCCCCTATCCTCATGAGGTCCCCGTGGGGGTCTCCGGCGGTCTCCTCGACCCCTCGAAGGAAAGTTCTCATGCCCACCTACACACCGAAAGCCAGCGAGATCCAGCGCGACTGGTTCGTCATCGACGCCGAGGGCCTCGTGCTCGGTCGTCTCTGCACCGAGGTCGCGCGCATTCTCCGCGGCAAGCACAAGCCCGTCTTCGCCCCCCACATGGACATGGGTGACCACGTCGTCATCATCAACGCCTCCAAGGTCGTCCTCACCTCCGGCAAGGCCGAGACCCGCATGGTGCACACCTACTCGGGCTACCCCGGTGGCCTCAAGTCCGAGACCTACCAGAACCTCCTCGACCGCAAGCCCGCCGATGCCATCCGGCGCTCGGTGGCGGGAATGCTCCCGAAGGGTCCACTCGGTCGCCAGCAGATCAAGAAGCTGAAGGTCTACGCAGGTGCCGAGCACCCGCATTCCGCCCAGGCTCCCAAGCCCCTCGACATCGCCGGCGCCAGGGCGCGCTGACCGGCCGACCCGACGAAGAAGGAATCACCGTGGCACAGACACCTCTCACCCAGACCACCGGCCGCCGCAAGGAAGCCGTCGCCCGCGCCGTCGTGCGCTCCGGGACCGGTCGCATCACCGTCAACGGACGTCCGATCGAGAACTACTTCACCACGGCCGCCCAGCGGATGACCGTGGTGGAGGCCCTGCGCATCACCGAGCGCGAGACCGCCTTCGACGTCGACGCCAACATCTTCGGCGGCGGTGTGAACGGACAGGCCGGAGCCCTGCGCATGGCCATCGCCCGCTCGCTCATCGAGATCGACCCCGAGTCCCGCCCCGTCCTGAAGAAGGCCGGCCTGCTCACCCGCGACTCGCGTCGCAAGGAGAGCAAGAAGTACGGACTCAAGAAGGCGCGCAAGGCGCCGCAGTTCACCAAGCGCTGATCGACGTCGCGCCGTTGCGCGTCGTCGTCCCCGAACCATGCTCAGTTTCGGCACCGACGGCGTCCGGGGAGTCGCACTCGAGGAACTGACGCCCCATCTCGTGCGCGACCTCGTGCGCGCGACGGTCCGCGTGCTCGGTGTCCCGGCCGTGGTGGTGGGTCGAGACACTCGCGAGAGCGGACCCGCGCTCGAGCGTGCGGTCGTCGAGGGATGCGCCATCGAGGGAGTCCCCGTCCATCTCCTCGGCGTCGCACCGACCCCCGCCGTGGCCTTCGCCTGCGAGCGCAGCGACATGGCCGGGATCGCCATCACCGCCTCGCACAACCCCTGGGCCGACAACGGCATCAAGGTCTTCGCGCCCGGTGGGACCAAGCTCTCCGACGACGACCAGGTGGAGATCGAGCGGGTCTGGCACTCGCTGTCATCCGAGCCGACGGCCGTGGGCATCGGCACGGTGCACGACGCCTCCGCGGTGCTCGGGGAGTACGTCGAGCACCGCACGTCAGTGGTCGGTCCGGACGCGCTCGCGGGTCTGCGCATCGCGGTGGATTGCGCCCATGGTGCCATGCACGAGGTGGCACCTCGGGTGCTCCGTGCGTGCGGTGCGGAGGTCACGGTTCTCGCCGCTTCACCCGACGGACGCAACATCAACCGCGGATGCGGAGCGACGGATCCAGTGGCGCTGGTCGCGGCCGTCCGGGCGGGAGGTCTCGATGCCGGCATCGCCCTCGATGGCGACGGTGATCGACTGGTGGTCGTCGCCGCGGACGGGAGCCTGCTCGACGGCGACGCCGTCGTCGCAGCCGCCGCGGCCGATCTCGTGGCGCGGGGCCTGCTCCGCAACAGGGCCGTGGCCGTGACCGTCATGTCGAACCTCGGCTTCCACCGCGCGATGGCGGAACTCGACGTCGATGTCGTGGTCACCCCGGTGGGCGACCGCGGCATCCTCACCGCCCTCGCCGAGTACGACCTCGTGCTCGGGGGAGAGCAGAGCGGGCACATCGTGCACGCGGCACACGCCACCACGGGAGACGGCCTGCTGGCGGCCGTCCTCTTCCTCGAGTCGGTCGTGCGCAACTACGGAACCGTCGCGACCGCGGCATCGGTGATGGAGCGGTGGCCCCAGGTGCTCCTCAACGTGCGCACGTCCGGGCGCGTCGACGATCCCCTCGCCGGGATCGAGGAGTCCCTCGTCGCGGCGGAGAACGCGCTCGCGGGCGACGGAAGGATCCTCGTGCGCAGTTCGGGCACCGAGCCCGTGGTGCGCGTGATGGTCGAGGCGCCCACCATGGACCGCGCCGACTCCGTCGCGCGGACGGTGGCTACGGCCGTCGCGTCCGCCCACGGCGGCACCGTGGAGACCTCCCACTGATCCCCTCCGGGGGCGCTGGGTAGCCTGCAGAACATGTGCGGAATCGTCGCGGTGCTCAGCCGTCCC
>JBDLRG010000118.1:0-4664 GCA_039800125.1 Actinomycetota bacterium | reverse complement strand
ACGCGGGACCAGCGCGGCCGGTTCGACATGGTCAGCCGATCTCGACCTGCGCGAAACGGACGACGGACGCCGACCCGATGAGCTGCTGGATGCTCTGCTTGTCATCCTTGGCATAGGGCTGCTCGAGCAGGCAGATGTCCTTGAAGAATCCGCCGATGCGACCCTCGACGATCTTGGCGACCGCAGCCTCGGGCTTGCCTTCGTTGCGGGTGAGGACTTCGAGCGTCGCGCGCTCCTTGTCGACCTCTTCGGCGGGCACCTCGTCGCGGGTGAGGTAACGCGGCCGGGCGAAGGCCACGTGCACCGCGACGTCGTGGGCGAGTTCGGCGGTGGCACCGGACATCTCGACGACGACGCCGTTCACGCCGCGGCCTCCCTGGATGTGGGAGTAGGTCTCGACGACGTTGCCGGGTGCGGCCTCGACGAGCACGACCTCGCCGAGTTCGATCTTCTCCTTGAGGGTGATCTTGAGGTCATCGATGGCAGCGGCACGCTCGGCGGCGGCGCCGGTTCCCTTCTCGAGCACGAGGCGCGCGACCGTCTCTGCCTCGGCCTTGAAGTTGTCGCTGGAGGCGACGAAGTCGGTCTCGCACTTGAGCTTGACGATGGCGGCCTTGCCGGGTGCCGTGACGACGGCGACGACTCCCTGGGCGTTGTCACGGTCGTCACGCTTGGCACTGGCGGCGAGGCCCTTCTCGCGGAGCCACTGCTTGGCGGCTTCGAGGTCGCCCCCGTTCTCCTCGAGCGCCTTCTTGCAGTCCATCATCCCCGCGCCCGTCGACTGACGGAGGCTCTGCACGTCCTTGGCGGTGTACGACACGGCGATCAGCCCTCCGTCTCGGCGTCGGCGGGCTTGGCGGCGGTGAGGCGCGCCTCGCGGTCGGCCTGGGCCTGGGCGGCCTGACGACGGGCCTCTGCCTGCTGCGCCTCGAACGCGGCGGTCTCCTCGGCGGTGCGCGGAGCGGGTGCCGGTGCGGCGGCGGCCTGCGCCGGCGCCTTCTTGGCGTGGATCGCGCGACCCTCGAGCACGGCGTCGCAGATGACGCGGGCCAAGAGGTCGTTCGAGCGAATGGCGTCGTCGTTGCCCGGGATCGGGTACTGCACGAGGTCGGGGTCGACGTTCGAGTCGACGACGGCCACGACGGGGATGCGCAGCTTGTTCGCCTCGGTGACGGCGATGTGCTCCTTCATCGTGTCGAGCACGAAGATCGCCTCGGGGCGACGCGGCAGGTTGGCGATGCCCGAGAGGTTCTTCTGCAGCTTCTCGAGCTCGCGTCCGAGCAGCAGGGCCTCCTTCTTGGGCATGGCGTCGAACTCGCCGGAGACCTTCATGCGCTCGTACTCCTGCATCTTGCTGACGCGCTTGGAGATGGTCTCGAAGTTGGTGAGCATGCCGCCCAACCAGCGCTCGTTCACGTAGTGCATGCCGCACTTCTCGGCGTACGTGCGCACGGGATCCTGGGCCTGCTTCTTGGTGCCCACGAACAGGATGTTGCCACCGTTGGCCGCGATGTCGCGGACGAACGAGTAGGCCACCTCGATGCGCTCGAGCGTCTGGTCGAGGTTGAGGATGTGGATGCCATTGCGCTCGCCGAAGATGAACTGCTTCATCTTCGGGTTCCAACGGCGGGTCTGGTGCCCGAAATGCACTCCGGCTTCGAGCATCTGTCGCATGGTGACGACGGCCATGATGTTTCTCCTTCTGCGGTTGTCCACACACCGGTCCGACGCCGAAACGACCGCAGATGGCCGGTGTGCATGTATTTCATCGGCCCGGGGCGGATGCCTCGGGACCCCGCAACACTATCGGGACGGCCCAATCGAGCCCACGGTCGCCGACTCCACCAGACGGGGCCGAACCCACCCGAGTGCCGTGAGGGGCTCGATGTGCACACCATCGCGTCGTACGGAGAGAAACAGCCGTTCCGACGCCGCCCCGAGCACGGCTCCCCTCTCCACCTCGACCCCGGGGGCGAGGCCCAGTGCCACCGCGATCAGGCCCCCGCAGGTGACGAGAGCGCCCGACGGGAGCCGGATCGTGACATAGAGGCTCCCGGCGACCGCACCGGCGAAGGTCACGCTGCCCCGCCACGGAGCGAGGACCTCGGCACCCGTCGACGGAACGGCGAGCCACACCCCGCGCCGACCGGGACACCACCGGCAGGCGGGACGGAGGAATGTCTCGAGGACCCCGTCGAATCGATCATCAGCGACCACACCCGACACCGGCCACACGGCTCCGGGAACGTTCGCCGACACGGGAATCGCCGTGGCGCGAGCGGGAACGAGAAGTGCGAGAAGAAGAAGGAACGACACCATGTCGCCCCATGTGGGTGCCGGTCAGGCCATGCCGGCCGAGGCGAGGCGCGAACGCAATTGCAGCACCGCCTTGGCATGGATCTGGGAGATGCGGCTCTCCGTGACACCGAGTGCCTCCCCGATCTCGGACAAGGTGAGACCGTCGTCGTAATAGAGGATCAGAACGGCGCGCTCGCGCTCGGGGAGCCGTCCGATCTCGGCGCGCATGGCCGAGCGCAACTCGGTCTCCTCGATCGCCGCCCCCGGTTGCACGCCGACATCGTCCGAGTGGGCGTTCTCCATCGCCACGTGGTCGAGGGGGCCGACGGAACCCGCCGCGATGTCGGCGAGCCAGGTCGCCAGCTCGTCGATGCCGATGCCGGCCTCGGACGCGATCTCCTCGTCGGTCGGCTCGCGTCCGAGACGGTGTTCGAGGGCCGTGATCGCGTCCTGCACCGTGCGCGCCCGGGAGCGCACGGAGCGGGGCACCCAGTCGAGCGCGCGCAGGCCGTCGAGAATCGCCCCGCGGATGCGGGGCACGGCATAGGACTCGAATTTCACGCCCTGCCCGGGATCGAAACGGTCGATCGCACCCATGAGACCGAACACCCCCGCGCTCACGAGGTCGCCGGTGTCCACGCTTCGCGGCAGACCCGCCGAGAGTCGGCCGGCGACGAACTTGACGAGCGAGGAGTAGTGCACGACGAGCCAGTCGCGCGCGACCTGGTCGCGCGAGGCGTTCCAGGACTCCCATGCCGAGTCGATGGTGTGGCGGACGGGACGGGCGTTCATGCGCGCGGATGGGAACGGGCGTAGGCGGCGCGCAGTTTGTCCTTGCTCACGTGCGTGTAGCGCTGCGTCGTCGAGGCGTTCGAGTGCCCGAGCAGTTCCTGGATCGAGCGCGTGTCGGCGCCGCTGTTCATGAGGTGGGTGGCGAACGAATGTCGCAACGCGTGGGGATGCGTCCCCCCCGGCAGTCCCACCCGGTCACAGGCGTCGTCGATGAGGCGCGCCACGTCGCGGCGCGACAGCGGGTTTCCCCGGGCGGTGAGGAACATGGCTTCACCGGAGGCGGCGCCCACCAGCTCGTCGCGCGCGTCCAACCACCGCTCGAGCGCCTCGGCGGCGGGAGGACTGAGCGGAACGAGACGCTCCTTCGATCCCTTGCCGATGACGCGCAGAGAGGCACGGTCGCGCGAGGGACTCGTGAGGACGAGGCCGCTCAGTTCCGATGCGCGCAGTCCGCTGCCGTAGAGGATCTCGAGCACGGCACGGTCGCGGGCGCGGCGCCACTCGGGTGCACCGGGATCCTCGCTCGTGACGAGATCGACGACGGTGATCTCGTCGATCGGTCGCGGCAACCGTCCCTTGGCGGCCGGCGTGGCGATGCCCACGGTGGGATCACCCTCGACGACGTCGCGGCGCAGAGCCCATCCGAAGTAACGCCGGATGGCGGCGATGCGGCGGGCGATGGTGCGCGAACTGGCCCCGTGTCCGTGCAGGACCGCCAGCCATGCGCGCACGTCCTCGCGCACGATCGAGGCGGGCGGAGGAACGGGTCCGGGACCGGCGAGCCATTCGGCGAACAGTTCGACGTCACGGCGATAGGCCGCCCGCGTGTTGTCGGACGACGCGGTGAGCGACCCCACGAAGTCGGCGATGCGCCACCCCGGGAGACGCTCGTCCCTCACGGCACAGGGACCCCCGGCACGGCAGGCGGGACACGACGCGACGTGCACCGGAGAAGTCGTTCGCGCCGGCGAGGACCACGGGGCGTCACCGCGGCGGCGCGGGCGCACACCGGTCCACCAGGTGAAGTACGAACGCACCAGCGAGACCCGGCGCGCCACCGTCTCGGTGCTCACTCCCCTCGCCTCCAGGTCGGTGAAGTGATCCGTGACCATGGACGCTGTCACCGTGTCGGGGCCGCGGGCACCTGCAGCGAGGAACCACTCGGCGGCGGCCGCGAGGTCGTCGCGGGCCGCACCGCGGGAGGCCTCTGAGGTGCGCAAGGTGCGGGACCAGCGCTCGATCTCGAAGTCGGCGACGGACGGGGCGTCGATGTGGTCCCGAGCATGCACCGCCATGGGGCAACGGTAACCCCGCGGGTCAGAGAGCCAGTGTCTCCCACCATCCACCCGAGTGGGCCACCCATCCCTTGGCCTCGAGCCGTCCGAGCAGCACGGCGGTGCGCACGACGCCGTACCCGGAGCGCACCGCGACGTCGTCGAGGGTGAGCGCCGGGCCGCGCAACAGCCCGAGCACCTCGGCTTCGCCCTGCGAGGGCGGCGGGCGCGGATCGAAGCGCGGATGAGTGCGGCGATGGTCCATACCGAGCGCGACGAGCACGTCGTCGGCACCCGTGG
>JBDLRG010000117.1:0-6977 GCA_039800125.1 Actinomycetota bacterium | reverse complement strand
CGCCGCCGTCATCTTCCTCGGCACGAACTACGGGGGCGACGCCGCCGCCTACGAGAAGGAACTGACCTGGCTCGTCGACACGCTCGCACCCGCACCGGTGCTGCTCCTCACGCCGACGGTCTACAAGTCGGCGATGACCGAGGTCGCCGCCCGCATACGGGCGGTGGCCGCATCGCGCCCGAACGTGGCGGTGCTCGACTGGGCGACGATCTCGCGGCGCCCGGGTGTCCTCGCCTCCGATGGCATCCACCCGTCGGCCTCCGGTCGCGAGGTGCTGTCCGCCGAGGTGGCCGGGGCGGTGGGGTCGGCTCCGTCGGGAACGGGGAGCTGTCTCTCGGCGCGTTTCACCGACGATTCCTCCGCCACGGCCGGTGCGGTGCCGGCCACGACGGTGCCCTCGTCACCCTCGTCTTCGTCCTCATCGTCGGTCGCACCGGGGGGCTGAGGATGCTGCAGGTGAAGGATCTCGTCGTCGAGGTCGGCGGCCGCAACGTGGTGCAGGGAGCCACGTTCACCGTGATGGCCCGGGACAAGGTGGGCATCGTGGGGCGCAACGGCGCCGGAAAGACGTCGATGTTCCGCGTGCTCGGGGGCGAAGCCGAGCCGTCCGGGGGCCGCGTGATGCGCACCGGTGCGTTCGGCTACCTCAGCCAGGACCCGCGCACGTCGAGTCGACACGAGGACCGCACCGCGATCGCCCACATCCTGTCGGGACGGGGCATCGACGACGACCTGACCCGGCTCGAGTCCCTGCGCCTGGCGATGGAGGCCGATTCGTCCGAGCGCGCGGTGGCGCGCTACTCGCGGGCCCAGGACGAGTTCACCCTGAAGGGCGGCTGGTCGGCAGAGAGCGAGGCCCGTGCCATCGCCGCGGGACTCGGTCTGCGGGCCGAACGCCTGGAACTTCCCGTCGGGGTGTTGTCGGGCGGTGAGAGACGCCGTGTCGAACTGGCGCGCATCCTCTTCGCGGGCAGCGACATGCTGCTCCTCGACGAGCCGACGAACCACCTCGACGTCGACGCCAAGAACTGGCTGCTCGACTTCCTGCGTTCGTACCGTGGGGCACTCCTCGTCATCAGCCACGACCTCGAATTGCTCGACGAGGCCATCACCCGCGTGCTGCACCTCGACCGACCCGACGAGGAGGACGTGGGCGAGGTGGTGGAGTACCGCGGCACGTACAGCCAGTACAAGAGGTCGCGTGCCGAGGACGAGGCCAGGCGCGAGAAGAGGGCGGCTCTGCAGGCCCGCGAGGTGGCGCGCCTGCAGGAGGTGGTGGACCGCTTCGGGGCGAAGGCATCGAAGGCGACCATGGCCCACAGCATCGAGAAGCGCATCGCCCGCATCGAGTCCGAGGGGACCTCCGTGCGCAGGCGCGACCGCACGCTCAACGTGCGCTTCCCCGATCCGCCGTCCTCGGGAGCGACGGTGGTGCGCGCCTCGTCGCTGTGCAAGGGATACGGCGGCCCCCCGGTGTTCGAGGACGTGTCCTTCGATCTCGGTCGCGGCGAGCGCCTTCTCGTGCTCGGTCTCAACGGGGCGGGAAAGACGTCGCTGCTGCGGATCCTCGCGGGTCGTTCGGACGCCGACCTCGGCGACATCGAGTGGGGTCACAACGTCGCCACCGGGTACTTCGCCCAGGAGCACGACACCCTCGATCCGCGCGAATCGCTCATCTGGCACATGCGCCGCGAACTGCCGGCGGGGTCCCCGCTCGGGGACACCCAACTGAGGGGATTGCTCGGCATGTTCGGCATTCAGGGGCAGAAGGTGTTCCAGGAGTCGGGATCGCTGTCGGGCGGGGAGAAGACGAAGTTGGCGCTCGCCATGCTCATGGTCGGGCGCAACAACGTGCTTCTCCTCGACGAACCGACGAACAACCTCGATCCCCAGAGTCGCGAGGCCGTGGCGGCCGCCCTCGAGGGATGGAAGGGGACGATCATCATGGTGAGTCACGACACCGAGTTCGTCGAGCGCCTCGCCCCCACCAAGGTCCTCCTGATGCCCGATGGCCAGGTGGACTACTTCGGCGTCGAATGGCTGGAACTCGTCAGCCTCTCTTGAACGACGGCCGCGGCACGACCCCCTGATACCGTCGCCCCATGATGAAGCACGGAATCTTCGGTGGAGCGGTCAACGACGGGACGATCGACGACGTGGTCGCCGAGGCGGCCGCGGCGGAGAAGGACGGTTTCCACTCGTTCTGGGCGCCGAACATCTTCGGTCACGATGCCCTGACGGCCCTCGCCATCACGGGACGCGAGGTGCCCCGCATCGAACTGGGCACCTCGGTCGTGCCCACCTATCCGCGCCATCCGATGGCCATCGCCCAGCAGTGCCACACCGTGAGCGCGGCGAGCGGAGGTCGATTCACCCTCGGCATCGGCCTCAGTCACCGCATCGTCATCGAGAACATGATGGGCATGTCGTTCGAGAAGCCCGTGCGCCACCTGCGCGAGTACCTCTCGGTGCTCATGCCGCTGTCACGGGGCGAAGCGGCGAACTTCGACGGCGAGACCTACCGTGTGCACGGCGGCATCGCCGCCAAGGGCTCCACGGGCTTCGGCGTGGTCGCGGCCGCGTTGGGCGAGCAGATGCTGCGAGTGGCCGGGACGCTGTGCGACGGCACGCTCACCTGGTGCACGGGGCCCGACACCCTCGCCTCCCACATCGTTCCCACCATCACCGCCGCCGCGGACGTCGCCGGTCGACCTGCGCCCCGCATCATCGCGGCACTCCCGGTCTGCGTCACCTCCGACCGCGCCGCCGCGGCAGAGCGTGCCGCCAGGGTGTTCGCCGTCTACGGCACCCTCCCCAGCTACCGCGCCATGCTCGACCGCGAGGGTGCGGCCGGTCCCGCCGACATCGCCATCACCGGTTCGCGCGACGAGGTGCAGGAGCGCATCGGTGCCCTCGCCGCCGTGGGCGTCACCGATTTCGCCGCCGTCGAGTTCGGCGCCACGCCCGAGGAGATCGCCGACACCCGCTCGGCCCTCAAGGGCCTTCTCTGATGCCGGAAGGGCTCTTCGACGCGGTGCGTCTGGCGAGCGGCAGCACGCTGCCGAACCGCTTCATGCTCTCGCCGCTGACGAACACCCAGAGCAACGTCGACGGGACGCTGTCCGACGCGGAGCACCGCTGGCTCGTCATGCGGGCACAGGGGGGATTCGGACTGACGATGACGTGCGCATCCCACGTGCAGGCCGTCGGCCAGGGCTTCCCGGGCCAACTCGGGTGCTGGGACGACGCGCACGTTCCGGGTCTGTCCGGGCTCGCCGCCGACATCCGTGCCGCGGGCTCGAGTGCCTGGGTTCAACTGCACCATGCGGGCATGCGCTCGCCGTCGGCGATCATCGGCGGACCACCGCTGTGTCCGTCCGACGACGAGTCGACCGGGGCCCGGGAGATGACTCCGGCCGAGGTGGAGGAGATGATCGAGGCCTTCATCACGGCGGCGGTGCGCTGCGAGAAGGCCGGCTTCGACGGGGTCGAACTCCACGGTGCGCACGGCTATCTGCTCAGCCAGTTCCTCTCGCCGGACATCAACCGCCGCACCGACCGCTGGGGCGGCTCGGAGGAGAACAGGGCGCGTCCGATCCTCGACATCGTCGAGGGCATCCGGGCCCGCTGCGCCCCCGGGTTCGGCCTCGCGGTGCGGCTGTCGCCGGAGCGTTTCGGCATGCGCATCGAGGAGATCGAGCGGCTCTACGCCCGACTCGCCGGCGAGGGACGGGTGGACCTCATCGACATGTCGTTGTGGGATTGGACGAAGGAGCCCGAGGAGGAGTCGCGCAAGGGGACCCGCCTCATCGACGTCTTCGCCGGCATCGATCGCGGCCGGACCGTTCTCGCCGTGGCCGGCAAGATCTACTCGGGTGCGGACTGTGCCGCGGTGCTCGATGCAGGAGCCGACGTGGCCGCCATCGGGCGCGCGGCCATCCTCAACCACGATTTCCCCGACCGGATTCGCGCGGACGCCTCGTTCCGATGCCGCGAGACGCCGGTCTCGGCGGCTGTCCTGGAGGGTGAGGGGCTCTCGCCACCCTTCATCACGTACATGCGCAACTGGCCCGGTTTCGTCGCCGCCGAGTGACGACGCGCCGGACCGTGGTTCAGCGCAGCGAGACGGGCATACCGCCCTTGCCGACCTCGTCGAAGAAGTCGTTCCCCTTGTCGTCAACGACGATGAAGGCGGGGAAGTCGGTGACCTCGATGCGCCACACGGCCTCCATGCCGAGCTCGGGATACTCGAGCACCTCGACCTTCGTGATGCAGTCCTGGGCCAGGCGGGCCGCGGGTCCGCCGATCGAGCCGAGGTAGAAGCCGCCGTGGGTGCGGCAGGCCTCGGTCACCTGGCGCGAACGGTTCCCTTTGGCGAGCATGACGAGGCTGCCACCGGCGGCCTGGAACTCGTCGACGTAGGCGTCCATGCGTCCCGCCGTGGTCGGACCGAACGACCCCGATGCCATGCCGTCCGGGGTCTTGGCCGGGCCGGCGTAGTACACGCAGTGGTCCTTCAGATACCCGGGCATGCCGAGACCCTGGTCGAGGCGTTCCTTGATCTTGGCGTGGGCAATGTCGCGGGCCACGACCATGGGGCCGGTCAGCATCACGCGGGTCTTCACGGGAAGGCGGCTCAACTGCGCGCGGATCTCGTCCATCGGCCGGGTGAGGTCGATGCGCACGACCTCCTCGCTGAGGTGGTCATCGGTGACCTCCGGCAGGAACCTGGCCGGGTCGGTCTCGAGTTCCTCGAGGAAGATGCCGTCCCGGGTGATCTTGCCGAGCGCCTGACGGTCGGCACTGCACGAGACGGCGAACGACACGGGACAGCTCGCACCGTGCCGCGGCAGGCGCACCACGCGCACGTCGTGGCAGAAGTACTTGCCGCCGAACTGGGCCCCGATACCCGTCTTGCGGGACAGGTCGAGGATCTTGGCCTCGAGGTCGAGGTCGCGGAATCCGTGACCCGCCATGCTGCCCGTCGTCGGGAGCGTGTCGAGGTAGCGGGCACTCGCGAGCTTGGCCGTCTCGACGGCATGTTCGGCCGACGTTCCCCCGATGACGACGGCGAGGTGGTACGGCGGGCAGGCGGCGGTGCCGAGGGTGATCATCTTCTCGAACACCCAGGGCAGCAGGTTCTTCTAGTTGAGGAGGGCCTTCGTCTCCTGGAAGAGGTAGCTCTTGTTCGCCGAGCCGCCCCCCTTGGCGAGGAACAGGAACTTGTACTCGGCGCCGTCGACCGCCTGGATCTTGATCTCGGCGGGCAGATTGTTCCCGGTGTTCTTCTCCTCGTACATCGAGAGCGGCGCCAACTGGCTGTAGCGCAGGTTGCTCGTGAGATACGTGTCGTACACGCCCCGTGAGATGGCCTCCTCGTCGCCGCCGCCCGTCATGACGAACTGACCCTTCTTGGCCTTGATGATGGCGGTGCCCGTGTCCTGGCACATGGGCAGCACGCCTCCGGCGGCGATGGAGGCGTTCTTCAGCAGGTCGAGAGCGACGAAGCGGTCGTTGTCACTGGCCTCCGGGTCGTCGAGGATGGCACGCAGCTGGGCAAGGTGGGACGAGCGCAGCAGGTGGGCGATGTCGCGCATCGCCGTGGCGGTGAGCATCCTGAGGGTCTCGGGCTCCACCTTCAGGAACGTGCCGAGCGGGGTCTCCACCGCCGAGACGCCGTCGGATCCGAGTGGCCGGTACGTCGTCGTGTCGGGCCCCAACGGGAGCAGTTCGGTGTAGGTGAAGTCGGCCATGGGGCAAGGCTAGGACGCGGTGCGCGGGGCGGCCCCGTCCGGGTCAGGCGCCGGGATCCACGGGCCAGTCGTGCTTGGGGTAGCGACCCGCCATCTCCCGACGCACCTCGGCCCACGAACCCGACCAGAAACCGGGGAGATCGGCGGTGATCTGGATGGGCCGGTCCGCGGGGGAGAGCAGGTGAACCCGCAAGGGAACTCGCCCCCCGAGGACGGTGGGGTGCGCGCGGGTGCCGAACAGATGCTGAACGCGCACCGCGATCGAGGGGGCGTCCGGGTCCGAATAGTCGATGTCCACGGGTCGTCCCTTCGGCGGTGTCCACCGGGGCGGCGCCATGTCGTCGAGACGCACCGAGGCGTCCCAACCGAGGCGCGCGAGGAGGAGCATCGGGAGGTCGAGGCGGTCGAGGTCGGCGCGTCCGCGCGCGCCGACGAGATGGGGCACGAGCCAGTCGTCGAGGTCGGCGAGCAGGGCCGAGGTGGACCAGTCGGGCCACTCGTCCCCGAGATGTCGACGCAGGAAGGCGACCCGGCGCCGCAGGTGGTTCGCGCCGTCGCCGCCGAGCACCGAGAACGAGGTGGCGCGGATGCGCGAGACCAACTCGGCGACCGTGGCCGGTCCGGGCTCGGCCGGGAGAAGACGTTCATCGAGCGTGATCGCCCCGACCCGGCGCACCACCCGGCGCACGAGGTCGTCGCGTTCACGGTTCCACGAGAGATGATCCTCGACCGTGACGTCGTCGCCGAGCACATCGGCCACGGCATCGAGGTCGAGGCCCGCCCCGCGTCGGAGCGACGACGTCCCTCGGCGCGCGTCCACGTCGGCGGCGACGATGAACTCTTCGCGGGCGAGGGGATCCTTGGTGTCGAAGCGCACCTCGCCGCCCCCGCGCATGACGAACTGCCCCGGTGACGAGCGCCGCCGGGCGAGACGGTCGGGATAGGCCGACAACAGCACGCGCCCGCAGGCCTCGTCGACCGAGTCCGGCCCGACGTCCACGGTCGCGACTCCCGCTCGTCGGGCGATGTCGCGGGCGATGTCGAGGATGCGCCTTCCCGCGCCGCGGTCGTGGGCGTCGTGTCCGGCGAGCCCGAGCACCGCCTTGACGCGCAGGGCGAGGTCGACGGGGAGCGAGTCGGGTCGACCACGGAAGGGGTCGCGCTCCTCGAGCAGGGCCGCCACGACGCAGGCCACCCATCCCCGCGCACCCCCGTCGCGGTGCA
>JBDLRG010000116.1:0-3431 GCA_039800125.1 Actinomycetota bacterium | reverse complement strand
CGGCCCGACCCGGTCGAACGGCGTCCGCCTAGCATCCCTCCGTGGCCACCGATCGATTCCGCGCCGTGCTGTGGGACTTCGGGGGCGTCATCCTCTCGAGCCCGTTCGAAGCCTCCGCCGTCACCGGCATCGGGTTCTAGGTGCCGGTCAGAGACCGGCGAAGGTGTCGTCGAGGAGGTCGACGAGTTCCTGGTCGTGGATCGCCTTCGAACCGGTGGCCGGACTGCCCGACGCCACGCGCGCGGCATGGCGCAGGTCGAAACCCCGTTCCTTGAGGCGCCAGATGCGGTGCTCGACGAAGTGCCATGCACCCATGTTCTCGGGTTCCTCCTGGGTCCAGAAGATCTCGCGGGCGTTCGGGTAGCGGGCGATCACCTCGTTGATGCGCTCGGACGGGAACGGGTAGAGCTGTTCCACGCGAACGACCGCCACGGGTGCCCCGCGCTTGTCGCGCTCGGACATCACGTCCCAGGCCACCTTGCCCGAGCACAGCACCACGCGCCTCACGGCGGCGGCGTCGGTGACGCGCGGGTCGTCGAGGACCTCCTCGAACGACCCCGAGGTCACGTCCTCGATGCGCGATCGGCTCTCCTTCATGCGCAGCGGCTGCTTCGGGGTGACGATGACGAGCGGCTTGCGGATCTCGCGGTGCATCTGGCGACGCAGCACGTGGAAGTACTGGGCCGCGGTCGTGGCGTTCACCACCTGGATGTTGTCCTCGGCGCACGATTGCAGGAACCTCTCGATGCGGGCGCTCGAGTGCTCGGGACCCTGCCCCTCGAAACCGTGGGGCAGGAGGAGGACGAGGCCGTTCTGCTGCTTCCACTTGTCCTCGGCGGCCACGATGTACTGGTCGATGACGATCTGGGCGCCGTTGACGAAATCGCCGAACTGGGCCTCCCACATCACCAGCGCGTTGCGATTGGCGTGGGCGTAGCCGTACTCGTACCCGACCGCGGCGTACTCGGACAGCAGCGAGTCGTAGACCCAGAATCCGCCCGTCGCGCCGGGGAGTTCCTGGAGGGGGATCCACACCCTCTCGGTGAGGTTGTCGACGAGTGCGGCGTGACGATGGCTGAATGTGCCGCGGCGGGAGTCCTCGCCGGCGAGCCGCACGTCGAATCCCTCGAGGAGCAGCGATCCGATGGCGAGTGCCTCGCCCACGGCCCACTCGAAGTCGCCCTCGGCGGCGAACTGGCGGGCGCGCGCCTCGAACTGCCGCTCGAGCTTGGGATGGGGCGTGAATCCCTCCGGGTAATTCGTCAGCTGACCGACGATGCGCTCGACGGTGGATCGGTCGATGCCCGTGGGCACGTGGGGCAGGACCCCGACCGGTGCGGGAGGCTTGGCAGCCTTGACCGGAGCCGGCGCCGAGGCCCGGGTGGTGTCGAGCGAGGCCTGGAGCTTCGACTGGTAGTCCTGGAGCGCGGTCTCGGCGGTGGCGAGGTCGATGTCGCCCTTCTTCACCAGTTCCTCGACGTAGATCTTGCGCACGGACCGCTTCTCGGCGATGGCCCGGTACATCGCGGGCTGGGTGTAGCTGGGGTCGTCGCCCTCGTTGTGACCGTGGAGGCGGTAGCACACGAGGTCGATGACGACGTCCTTGTGGAACTTCTGGCGGTACTCGTAGGCCAGCCGCGCCACGCGCACGCACGCCTCGGGGTCGTCGCCATTGACGTGGAAGATGGGTGCCTGCACCATCTTGGCCACGTCGGTCGCGTAGATGGACGAGTGCGCGAACTGGGGCGAGGTGGTGAAGCCGATCTGGTTGTTGATGACGAGGTGGATGGTGCCTCCCACCCGGTACCCCATGATGTCGCTCATGGCCAGGCACTCGGCGACGATGCCCTGACCGGCGAAGGCGGCGTCGCCGTGGATGAGGATGGGCAGCACGCTGAAGAGCAGGGGCGGTTCGATCTTGTCCTGACGGGCCCGCGCCATGCCGAGCACCACGCCGTTCACCGTCTCGAGATGGCTCGGGTTCGCCGACATCTCGATGTCGATGCCATTGCCGTCCGGGGAGACGTGGCGCCCCTTGGAACCCAGGTGGTACTTGACGTCGCCGCTCCCCTGCACCGAGTCCGGATCGACCTGTCCCTCGAACTCGCGGAAAATCTGGTCGTAGCTCTTGCCCATGACGTTCGCGAGGACGTTGAGGCGCCCGCGATGGGCCATGCCGAGCACCGCGCCGTGCAGTCCGTCGTCGGCGGCGCCCGACAGGATCGTGTCGAGCACCGGGATCGTCGACTCCGCTCCCTCGAGGCCGAACCGTTTGGTGCCGACGTACTTGGTGGCGAGGAACTTCTCGAAGGCCTCGGCCGCATTGAGGCGCTCGAGCAGTCGCAGCTTCTCGTCGAGCGTGAGGGTGAACGTGGAACCCTCCACCCTGGACTGGATCCATCGCTGCTCATCCGTGTTCTGGATGTGCATGTACTCGATGCCGATGGTGCGGCAGTACGCGTCCCGCAGCACGCCGAGCAATTCGTCGAGTTTCATCTTGTGGCTGCCAGCCACTCCCCCGGTGAGGAACTCGCGCTCGAGGTCCCAGATGGTGAGGCCGTACGTGGCGGGGTCGAGCTCGCGGGGGAGGTGGGGCTCCTTCCATCGCAGCGGATCGATGTCGGCGATGCGGTGGCCGCGCACGCGGTGGACGCGCACGAGGGTGCTCACCTGCATCTGCTTGTGCATCATCGTCTCTTCGCGGTTCATCGGCGCGACGTCGGAGGCCCACTGCACCGCCTGGTACGGGATCTCGAGCGCACGGAAGATGTCGTCGTAGAAGCCGTGCTCCCCGAGCAGCAGTTCGTGCACCCGCTTGAGGAACAATCCCGACTCCGCTCCCTGGATGATGCGGTGGTCGTAGGTGCTCGTCACGGTGACGACCTTCGAGACACCGAGCGCGTTGAGGTTCGCCTCGTCGGCGCCCTGGAATTCGGCCGGGTAATCGATGGAGCCGACCCCGACGATGACGCCCTGGCCGGGCATGAGCCGCGGAACGGACTGCACCGTGCCGATGGTTCCGGGGTTCGTGATGGAGACGTTGGCGCCCTGGAAGTCGGCCACCGTGAGCTTGTTGGCCTTGACACGCCGGATGATGTCGTCGTAGGCGACGAGGAAGCCGGCGAAATCGAGCGCGTCGGCGTCGCGCAGCACCGGCACGACGAGGGTGCGGGTGCCGTCACCCTTGTCGACGTCGACCGCGAGGCCGACATTGACACGCTCGTTGCGCACGAGCTGGGGCCTGCCGTCGGCATCGACCGCGTAGGCGTTGCGCATGGAGGGCACGGCCTCCGAGATGGCCCGCACGATGGCGTGGGCGATGATGTGGGTGAACGAGACCTTCGAGAGACCGTGGCGGCTGCGGTAATCGTTGATGGCCTTGCGATTCACCTCGAGGAGGCGTGCGGGCACCTGACGCACGCTCGTGGCGG
>JBDLRG010000115.1:0-2710 GCA_039800125.1 Actinomycetota bacterium | reverse complement strand
CCGAAGCCGGGCATGCGGCCGCTCCCCTGTCCCTGCTCGCCGTATCGCTTGCCGTACTCGGATCCCTTCTTGAGGAAGGCGATCATGTCGGACTGCTGAGGGAACTGGCGGATGCTCGAGCCACCGCGCAGGTTGGGTCCGAACGCGCCGCCACCGGTGATCTCGGGTTCGCCGAACGACCAACCCTTGGTGTGGCAGCGAGCGCACGAGTAGGCCCCACCGTCGAGGTCGAGGTTGAACAGGGCCTCCCCGATCGAGCCGTACGTGCCGGCCGCCACGAGACGCTCGGCCTCGGCCATGATCCGGTCGTTCTGCTCGGCCGGCAGCGTGCCCGTATCGCACGTCGGGTTGTACGCGGAGCGCGGAACCTCGCAACCCGACATGGGAATCTGGATCGACTTCATGTAGTCGATGAGGGTCTGGACGGCCTGGTCATTGAGCGGTCCGCCACCGATGGTTCCCCACGCCGACATCGGCGAGAAGGGACGGCCGTAGTTGAGGATGAAGCGGACCTCCTCCTCGCTGAACTTGTACAGGACTGTGCTGAGTGCCGGCGCCTTCCAGTTGACCGACTTCACCTCGCCGGTGAGCGGGTCGGTGACGGCCCACGGAGCCACGCCGCCTCCAGCCGTCATGCCACCGTGGCAGCCGGCGCAGTTGAATCCACCGTCGGCGGTCGCGGCGAACACGGTCGATCCCCACCGAACGAAGCGCTTCTCGAACCCGAACGCGGCCTCGGACTGACGAGTCGGCTCCAGGATCCAGTACAGCGGCAGGGCCACCGTGAGCATCGCGAGGAACACGAGGCCGAGCACCTGGACGCGCTCGAGACGCGGGCCCTCGAGGTCCTCGTCGTCGTAGTAGGGCTTGCGGTTGGCGGCCAGCTTGATTTCGGAACCGACCTCGGCACGTCCCTGGCGGACGTTGGCGATGGCGTACACCGCCCACCCGATGAGGGAGGCGACGAGGACGAGCCAGGCGATGGAGGTGCTCGTTGCGGCGATCATGGTCAGTGGCCTCCCCCGGCACCGATGCAGTGCGGGCCCTCGGCCTCCTGGCCGGTCGTGTTGATGCCGACCGCGGGACCGGCGAAAACCGCACCCGTGTCGATGGTGAGGACGCCGTTGGTGACCGACACGCCGAAGCGGTCCATGCCGCGCGGAGCCGGCCCGGCCTTCTTCTCACCGACGCGGTTGTACTGCGAGCCGTGGCACTGGCACTCGAACCACTGCGACGACTTGCACTCGGGCACTCGGCAACCGAGGTGCGGGCACTTCTGGTACAGGGCGACGACGCCGGCTTCCATGCCGGCGTACACCGCGGCCTGCCCGCCGTAGACGGCCTCGGCCTTCGACAGCGACGCGGCGGGGTACTCGGTCAACCAGGCGCGAGCCTCGGCCATGTAGAAGAAGCCGTCGTTCGACCGGATGTTGGCGAGGACGTCGGTCACGCGACCCGCAGCGATCTTGGAGCCGAACCCGCCCGAGGCTCCCTTCCAGAGGAACGCGAGCACCGAGGCGCCGAAGGCACCGAGGCTCGCGCTCATGAGGGTCACCGCGGAGCGGTTGAAGAACATGCGGCGGGACACACCGAGGGCCTCCGCATCCGGCGGGGTCCACGGGGCCAACTCGGCGGGGGCGGCCTTCACGGGCGCGGTCGAGGGCGCCGGAGCAGGAGCAGCGGCAGTGGCGGACACCGCGGTGCGCTTGTCGCGGGAACGGGTCTCGCGGGAGAGGGCGCCCACGCCACGCACGTCGCCCTTGCGACGCGTGGTGAGGACGGTCACCGCGCCGAGCACGACGGCGGCAACGACCACGATGGCGATGATTGTTCCGGTGTTCATGGGTGTCGTTCCTTGGGTCCTTGTGTCCTGATCGTTGAGATGTCCGCCGGTCTCCGAGCCCGCTCAGAGCTCGAAGAAGATCCCGTCCTGCCACGGGAAGATGAAGTTGAAGCCCGGCCCCCGGAAGAAGGAGCCGATGATGACGAGCACGGCCCAGAACATGAGGAACATGGTCATCATCGACGTCATGAACTTGCGGTCCTCGGGCCGATTCGACGCGTTGCGATCGAGGTACGGAGCGAGCACGAGGGCGAGGAGACCCACGCCCGGCAGGGTCACGCCCGCGATCATCGGGTGGAACATCGTGAGCAGTTCCTGCAGACCGAGGAAGTACCACGGCGCCTTCGAGGGGTTCGGGGTCGCGTTGAAGTCGGCGGCGCGCAGCAACGGAGCGTTCACCACCCAGGAGAAGACGAAGAGCGCGGCCAGGCACGCGAGAGCCGCCACGAACTCGACGGCGAGGAGGTGCGGCCAGGTGTGCACCTTGTCGATGGGGACCGACTTGGCCTCCTGGATCGAGCCTGACTTGACGACGGTGAGGAGCCGGTGCGTGTGGCCGTCGGGACCCGCGCCCACGGGCACGCCACCGGCGGGGGCCACGGCGCCACCCCTGTCGGCCACCAGCACCGCACCCGCGGGCTTGGAGCGGTCGAGGACGTCGTCGGGGATGCGGTCGCCACCGGACGACGCCGAGGCGTCGGTACCGGCCGCCTTGTCGCGGGCGGCCTGGGCCCGCTTCAGGAGGTGTTCGGGGATCTCGGTCATGTCATTGTCCTCCCGTTCTCACAAGGGTCCGGAAATCCCGCCGTCCTTGCGGACGCGCCAGAAGTGGATGGCCATGAAGATCACGATGACGAAGGGGAGCAT
>JBDLRG010000114.1:0-3147 GCA_039800125.1 Actinomycetota bacterium | reverse complement strand
CGCCGCACCGTGCCGATGCTTTCGACGCCGCGCGTTGGATCATGGACGCGGTCAAATCCTCGGCTCCCGTGTGGAAGAAGGAGCACTGGTCGGGCGGCAGCGAGTGGGGCACGGGTGCGCGCGACATCGTCGATCCGAGCCTCGTGTGGGGTGCCTCGTGATCGCCGTTTCCCTCGTCACGGTCGCGTTCGCCGTCCTCTCCGTCGCGTGCGGAACGACGCTCCTCGTGCTCGTCTGGCTCGACAACCGCAAGACCGGACTCGATGCCGGTATCACGAACTTCCGGCGCCACATCGACGCGCTCTCGCCGGAGGCCCGGCGCAGTTCGATCAGCATCCGCACGCCGGACAACGACGGGCGGCGCCGGTGACGCCGATGAACCCGCGTCGGGAGGTCGACCATGGCGCGTGACCTCGCCATCGACCTCGGAACCGCGAACACCCTCGTCTACATGAAGGGCAAGGGCATCGTGCTCAACGAGCCTTCCGTCATCGCGGTCAACCGACAGAGCGGCGAGGTGCTGGCCACCGGACACGACGCCTGGGACATGATCGGTCGCACGCCCAGCTACATCGTCGCGGTGCGTCCCCTGCGCGGCGGCGCCATCACCGACTTCGACATCACCGAGCGCATGATCCGTCTCCTCCTGCAGCGCGTAGGAGTGTCGCGGTTCTCCCGCCCGAAGGTGGTCATCTGCGTTCCTTCGGCGATCACCGAGGTGGAGCGCCGCGCCGTCACCGACGCCACCCGGCGCGCCGGCGCATCGGACGCCCACCTCATCGAGCAGCCCATGGCCGCGGCGATCGGCGCCAATCTCCCCATCGACGAGCCGGTCGGCAACATGGTGATCGACATCGGCGGCGGCACCAGCGAGACCGCCGTCATCAGCCTGGGTGGCGTGGTGGCCCTCGAGGCGGTTCGCGTGGGAAGTTTCGACATCGACGCGTCCATCCAGAGCTACGTGCGTCGCGAGCACGGCGTGGCCATCGGGGAGCGCACCGCCGAGGAGATCAAGATCCAGATCGGATCGGCGGAGCCGGGTCCCGAGGACCGCAGCGCCGACATCCGTGGCCGTGACCTGGTGTCGGGTCTGCCCAAGACCATCCGGCTCACCTCGGAGGAGGTGCGCTTCGCCATCGACGAACCGGTGGCGGCGATCGTGCAGTCGGTGAAGAGGTGCCTCTTCAAGGCGCCACCCGAGCTCGCCCAGGACTTCCTCGCCCGGGGCATGTATCTCGTGGGCGGCGGCGGCATGCTGCGGGGACTTGCCCAGCGCATCGAGCGCGAGACAGACGTGCCGGTGCGTATGTCGCCCCAACCCCTCGAGGCCGTCGTGCTCGGTGCCGGACACACCGTGGAGAATTACCAGGCCCTCCGCGGCATGTTCATGGGCACGCGGCGCTGACGCTCAGCCTGCGACGATCCGACGCACCGTTCCGTCCTGGGTGACGACCCACAGGGCGTCCGACGTGGATCGCACCGCCACCGGTGACACGAGGTTCTCGGCGACCGTCTCCACGACGTTCCCTCCACCGTCGACGAGAAGTGCCTCGACGCGTCCCGAGCAGTAGTCGGAGAAGAAGAACCATCCGGCTCGGCCGGGAGTCGCCCGATCGTTCCCGAGCGCGCCGCCGATGATCGAGCAGCGTCCCTGATCGTGGGGGTACTCGTGCACCGGGAACAGGGGTTCCCCGGCCGGGACGTCGTCGTTGAATCGCTCCGATCCTTCCCAGGCGCTCCAGCCGAAGTCGGTGCCGCGGCCGCCCGGCGTTCTGCCGTCGGCGGGTGCACGGTTGATCTCCTCGAGACGTCCCTGTCCGACGTCGGCGATCCACAGGTCACCCTCGTCGGAGAAGGCGATGCGCCAGGGATTGCGCAGACCCGACGACCAGATCTCGGGTCGGGCTCCGGGCGTGTCGACGTGGGGGTTGTCGTCGGGAACGACGTACCCGTCGTCGTCGGGATCGATGCGCAGGATCTTGCCGAGCAGTGAGGAGAGGTCGGCCGCGGCACGGTCCGGGTCGTTCGATCCCCCGCCGTCGCCCGTGGCGATGTAGAGCATGCCGTCCGGGCCGATCTCGAGGTCGCCCCCGTTGTGGTTGCCGCGGGGGTGCTCGATGACGAGGAACTCCTCGCCCGGATCGTCGTCGGGGGAGAAGACGCCGGCCTCGTCGACGGCGAGGCGCGAGATCGTGATGTCGCCGTTCCTCGCGGTGCGGTACAGGAAACCCTGCCAGGAGTCGCCGTCCCGCCGGAATGCCAGACCGAGCAATCCGCGCTCGGACTGCACGGTGGTGAAGCGGGAGATGTCGAGCACGACGGTGCGCTCGGTCCCGTCCCTCGACCACCGCTCCACGATGCCGCGCCGGGACACGACGAACAGGAAGGGGTCGTCGGGTGAGCGTTCGACCACGTCGACGGCACCCTCGAGGGTTCCCACCTCGACGAGCGACCACTCCGGCGCGTCGTCACCGCCGGGAAGGAGGGCCGGTGCCGTGGTGTCGCTTCCGGAGGACGCGCCTCCGCACGCCGTCGCGACGAGCGACAGGGCGACCGTCACGACGACGAGAGGGAACGTGCGCCGGGTCATTCCGATGTGCGCACGCGAATGAGACCCTCCTGCACCACCGTGACAGCCAACTGACCCTCACGGGTGTAGATGGAGGCACCGGCCAGGCCGCGGGAGTGGGAGGTGGAGATGGCGTGCTGGTCGTAGAGCAACCAGTCGTCGGCCCGGAACGGCCGGTGGAACCACATCGCATGGTCGAGACTCGCCATCTGGACGCTGTCCCAGCCGATGCCGTGGGGGAGCAGGGTGGTGTCGAGGAGCGTCATGTCGCTCGCGTAGGTGATGATGCAGGCATGCAACACCGGGTCCTCGGGAAGGGTGCCATTCGTGCGCAACCACACCCGCTGACCGGGGGCGCCGACACCCGAGCGGGCCCACGGCGGCTCGTCGACGTAGCGCAGGTCGATGGGACGTGGCCTCTCGTACCACTCGCCCATCTGCTCCTTGTACGGCGCCATCTGCTGCTTGAAGTCGGGAAGAGATTCCGGATCGGGAACGCCCGTGGGGGCGGTGATCTGCCAGTCGAGACCGGGCTCCGCGGAGTGGAAGCTGGCCTGCAGGTTGAAGATGACCTCACC
>JBDLRG010000113.1:0-7375 GCA_039800125.1 Actinomycetota bacterium | reverse complement strand
CTCCACGACCGCTTCCGATATCGCCGCGTCGGCGGGGCCTGGGTCATCGAGCGACTCGCGCCCTGAGTCAGCGGGCCGGGCTGCGTGATCCGCGCACCCACACCCAGCCGACCGCGGAACCGATGACGAGGAGGAACACCGTCGCGAGGCGCCAGGCCCCGATGCCCTCGAGCACCTCGACGATGCGGGTCTGCCAGTCGTCGACCCGTCCGGTGACCGGATCCGAACCCCGTTCGGTGATCGCGCCCCACCAGTACCAGGCGAGGTACAGACCCGTGAGGACGACCGCGACGGCCGAGACGCGGTCGAACCAGGGAAGTCCCCGACGCAGGGCCGAGAGCAGACCGACCCGGGCGAAGGCGAGCCCCACGGTGAGCGAGATGACGAGGGCCGCCATACCGATGCCGTAGAGCGCGACGCTCAACACACCCGACGCGTACCCCTGGCGTCCGACCGATCCCATGATGACGGATGTCAGCAACCCGATCGTGCAGCCGATGGAGGCCACGGCGTAGACGAGGCCGAAGAGGAACATGTTGCGGAAGGTGTGCTCGCGGCGCAGCGACACGTTCGGCTGCAGGACCGGCGGCTTCCATCCCCCGAGCATCGCGGTTCCCGCCGCCACGAGCGCCACGCCCACCACGAGCGCGGCGTACTTGGCGTTGTCCTGGATGACGGTGGTGAAGGTTCGCGAGACGATGCCGACCACGACGAAGAGCAGCACGAACCCCGAGGACACCGCGGCCCCGACGGACAATCCCCGTCGCAGGGAGTCCACCGGTCCCGTGCGTTCGGCCCCGAGTTCGGTGCCGAGATACCACAGGAGGTACGTGGGGAGGAGCACGAAGCCGCAGGGGTTCACCGCCGCGAGGACGCCCAGCAGGAAGCTGTAGGCGAAGTTCCCCTCGAGGGCGATCACGTCGACAGCCCGAACCTCTCGGCGATGACGGAGAGCAGTTCGTCGCGCGTGATCTCACCGGCGTGCTGGTCGATGATCCGACCGTCGCGCAGGAAGTAGGTGAACGGGAACGTCACGACTCCCGCCGCGGCCGCCTGGTCGCCGTCGTCGAGGTACGAGGGGAATCCCACGCCGTAGCGCTCGAGGAAGGCCGCCGCCGGCCCGACGTCGTCGAGGGGGTTCACGCCGATGAAGTTCACGCGCCCCTCGAACATCCGGGCGACCTCGGCCAGGGCCGGCATCTCGCGGGCGCACGGCGGGCAGGTGGAGAACCAGAAGTTGACCACCGCGAACTCGCCCGGATTCACGAACACCTCACCGGAGCCGTCCATGGACTCCATCGGCACGAATTCGAACTCGCGTCCGTCGGGTTCGATCGCCACCGGGATTCCCGGTGCCGAGGTCGGTGAGGTCCCCGACGATCCTCCGTTCGCCGACATCCACGCCATCGCGATGCCACCGACCCCGAGAAGGAGCACAGCGGCGATGCGGGCGATGGTGCGGTTGCGGCGCGCCGGTGTCACTCGTTCAGGCTACGAGATGGGCCGGAATCGGCACCTCCACCACGGCGACGGTGGGAACGGGGTGCTTGGGGGGACGCCCGCGAGGCCGACGCACCGCGACGATGCGACCGCCCTCGATCTGTTCGCCGCCCCAGACCCCCCAGGGTTCCTCGCGTTCGAGCGCGCCCTGCAGGCATTCCGTGCGGTCGGTGCACTTCGCACAGATGGCCTTGGCCCGCTGCACGTCGACGAACTCCTCGGAGAAGAAGAGGTAGCTGAGGGTCCCGTTCCCGTCGGCGCATCGCCGGGGAGAGATGCCCGTGTCGAGGGTTTCCAGTGTTTCCATGGTGTGTTTCCTTTCCTGTGTGGTCGCGCGGAGACAACAAAAAAGCCGCCGGGTGGGAACCCGGCGGCTTCGGTGACTGTTGTCGTGATCTCGTCAGATCAGGACCCCTCCGAATCGCCGGGTGTTGCGCTTGTTCGAATGGAACGTCATGGGCGACATCTCCATCGCGAAGGAATACGCAAAGGTGACGGCGGCATCGACGATCCCCACGGTGGTTACCGTGGAGGTCGTCGTCGCGGTCGTCGGGGTCGTGCGCATGGAGCACAGATACAAGCACCCGAGCGGTTCCCGGGTCAAGGGGAATTGCTGCTGGGTTCGGTCGGGGCGGGAATCGCCTGTTCAGGGCTAATTTGGGCCGGTGAGCACCCCCGATCGCGTGGCCGGATTCGACATGGTGCCGCCCACCGGCAGGGGTCGGTCATTCCGGACCGTACGCCGGGTGCGTCTCGGGGACGCGTCGCCCCACGGCCGCCTGCGCCTCGATGCCCTCGCGCGTTACCTCCACGACGTGGCCAACGACGACTCCCGCGATGCGGCCTGGAGCGATCCCCACTGGTGGGTGGTGCGCCGCACCGTGGTGGACGTGCGCGACTTCCCCGTCTATCTGCAGGAGATCGCGTTGACCACGTGGTGCGGGGGCACGGGGTCTCACTGGGCCGAGCGTCGCACCCGCATCGAGTCGCTCGACGGCACGGTGCTCGCTGATGCCGCGTCGCTGTGGGTGCACGTGGATTCGGGCACTCTCGCGCCTTCGCGGGTGCCCGACGACGTGGCCGGTGTGCTCGCTGAATCGAGCGATGGCCGCAAGGTGAACGCCCGGCTCCTACTCGGGCGTGACGACGCGTCGACGGCCGGGATGGTGGACGAGGCGGGCACCTTCGATTGGCCCCTGCGGTTCGCCGATTTCGACGTCGTGGGTCATCTCAACAATGCGGCCTACTGGGAGGCTCTCGAGGAGGTCCTCGCCGGGGTGCGCTCGTTGCGGGCCCCGATGCGCGCGGTGATGGAGCATGTCGCCCAGGTGGAACCGGGCGGCCGTTTGGAGGTCTCATGGCGAGGCGACGACATCAGCCGTCGGCTCACCCTCGCGGAGGACGGCGAGGTGCGGGCCGAGGCATGGGCAGGTCCGCTTCCCGGGTGATCAACGGGCGCGGAAGGCCTTGTCCCGGTAGTGGCGCATCTCGGCGACACTGTCGCGCACGTCGTCCATGGCCCGGTGCAGCACACCGCTCGAGGGCCGGGCGTGCTCGAGTCCCGGATACCAGCGCTTCACCAGTTCCTTGACGGTCGACACGTCGACGCAGCGATAGTGCAGCCAGTTCTCGATCTCGGGCATGTGGCGGGCGAGGAAGCTGCGGTCGGTGCGGATGGAGTTTCCGGCGAGAGGGACCTTCCCCGGCTCGGGACTGTGCAGGCGGATGAACTCGAGCGTGCGGGCGCACGCCTCGGCCTCGGTGACGGTGGAGGTCGCGATGAGGGGGAGAAGTCCCGACTCGGTGTGCATGTTCGTGACGAAGTCGTCCATCGTCGCCAGGCGCTGCGGCGGCTGGTGGATGACGAGATCGGGACCCTCGGCGACGATGTTGAGGTCGTCGTCGGTGACGAGGGTGGCGATCTCGACGATGACGTGCTTCTCGGGATCGAGACCCGTCATCTCGAGGTCCATCCAGAACAGCATCCGGTCAATCTAGTTCGGCGGTCGCACGGGACCCCGGGGGTAGGTTGACGCGATGGACGTGCAGGTGGTGCGACTCGACCCCGGCATGGAACTTCCTGCGCGGGCACACGAGGGCGATGCCGGGGTGGACCTGCGGGCTCGCGACGGCGTGCTGCTCGCCCCCGCCGGAGGTCGGGCCCTCGTGGCCACAGGGATCGCCGTGGCCATCCCCCGGGGATTCGCCGGCTTCGTGCTGCCGCGCAGCGGCCTCGCCCTGCACCACGGAGTGACGGTGGCCAACGCTCCCGGTCTCATCGATGCGCGTTACCGGGGAGAATTGAAGGTGGTGCTCCTCAACACCGATCCCACGCGGCCCTACCGGGTTCACCGTGGCGATCGCATCGCCCAGTTGGTGGTGCAGCGCATCGAGGACACGGAGTGGGTCCCGGTGGACCGATTGGACGAGGACGACCGCGGCGGCGGCTTCGGTCATTCCGGACGCTGAGGCGTCCCGCCGAGCGGGTCGGGACGCTTCAATTCCTCGGGGGCCGGGCCGAGAGCACGCCGCTCTCGTGCAGTGCCGCGATCGCGTCGTCATCCATGCCGAGCATGTCCCTCAGGACGGCCGCGTTGTCCTCGCCGCGGAAGCGGGGCTCGCCCCGCACCGACGTGTCGGAGCCGGAGAATCGCCAGGGCGAGTTCGGGATGCGGATGCGCCCGCCCGCACGGTCGTCGACCTCGGCGATCACCCCGCGCTCGGTGGCCCAGTCGGTGGCGGCGATCTCGGGGATCGTGCGCAGCACCCCCATGGCCAGACCGCTCTCGGACAGAACACTCTCGAGTTCGTCGGCGTCCAGCCCGGCCGCCCAGTCCCTCAGCACGGCGAGGATGTCGGGGAGGTGGGCGAGGCGGACGGGCGCGTCGGCGAAGCGGGGATCGTCGAGAAGTTCGGGCCGGCCCATGGCGGCGACGAAGAGGTCGAAGGTCCCCCGCTCGGCCGGATGCCCGCTGACGATGACGTCGCGACCGTCGCGACTGCGCAGCACCGGATAGTCGCCGGGCCGGAACGAGCGGATGTGCCCCTCGGGGACGGGTCGGTCGAACAGTTCGTTCTGCACGTGCTCGTTCACGTACAGCATGGTCTGGGCCATCGAGACGTCGATGTGCTGACCGTGTCCGGTGCGTTCGCGCTGGAAGAGGGCGGCCAGGATCGCCGCCGCGGTCTCCATGCCGGTGTAGACGTCGGCGTGGCTGTGCGGGTCGTTGTCGGGCGGTCGGTCGTGGGCGGCGGCCTGCAGGCCGGTGAGACCGGTTTCGGCGTTCACGACCGAGGCATAGGCGCGACGGTGCCGCCACGGTCCGGTCGTGCCGTATCCCGTGATGGAGGCGACGATGAGGGCCGGGTTGATCGTCATCAGCTCGTCGGCGCCGATGCCGAGTCGGTCCATGACGCCACCGCGGTAGTTCTCCACCACGACGTCGCAGCGCGAGGCCAGCCGCCGCACGATGTCCACGGCCTCGGGTCGCTTCAGGTCGAGGGACAGGTTCAGCTTCCCGGAGTTCTGTTGGGCGAAGTAGGTGGAGATCGACCCGACGCGGGGGAAGGCGAATCGGGTGAGGTCGCCCTCGGGCGGTTCGATCTTCACGATCGTCGCGCCCAGATCGCACAGCATGCGCGTGCAGTGCGGCCCCGACAGCACGCGCGTGAAATCGAGGACGACCACGCCCTCCAACGGACGCGGGGATCCGTTCACGATGCTCCGTCGTCCCGGGGCCCGCGCAGGGCGAGCCACACCGCGACCCCCGCCGCGAGGATGCCGAGCGCGAGCACGCCGGAGTCGGCGTCGAGACGCGCGGCGACGGCGAGGGTGACGATGATGCCGAGCACGGGCACCACGGCCACCCCGCGCACGGTCCCACGCACGCGGTAGGGACGGGGATGATCGGGCAGGCGGAAGCGCAGCACGATGACGGTGAGGTTGACGAGCACGAAGATGAAATAGACGAGTGCGTCGGTGGCGGCGGCGAGCAGGGAGAAGTCCTCGAGCAGGACGAGCACCGAGGCCGACACCGTCACGAGCACGAGCGCGGGCCCCGGGACCCGGCGCCCCTCGACCCGGGCGAGTGCGCGGGGCAGGGCACCGGCGGAGGCCATGCCGTAGATCATGCGCGAGGACGCGGTGAGAAGGAGGAGCACCGTGGAGGCGGTGCTGAGGAGCGCGGCGATCGCCATGGGTGAGCGCCACCGGCCTCCGACGGCCGCCTCCATCACCGAGGCCAGCGGTCGCTCGGCGCGGGCCAGTTCGTCGGCCCCGAGCACGCCGACCGACACCGCGGCGACGGCCACGTAGAGGAACGTGGAGATGACGAGGGCGAGGAACAAGGCGCGCGGGACGTTGCGCACGGGATCCCGGGTCTCCTCGGCCAGGGTGATGACCTCGTCGAACCCGATGAAGGCGAAGAAGATGAGACCCGCGGCCGCCGCGACACCGGTGATGCTTCCGCCCTCGACGAGCGAGTGCCGCCCGATGTCCGGGAGACCCACGATGGCGACGACGACGAGGCTCCCGATCTCCACCGATCCCATGGCGATGACGACCCAGGCCGCCTTCGCCATGCCCGTCGCCGAGATGAGTGCCATGGCGAGGATGACGACCCAGGCGGTCGTGCGATCGCCCAGATCCACGAACTCGCCCATGTAACGGGCGAAACCGAGCGCCACACTGGCGGACGCGACGATGAGGCCGGTGGTCATGGCCCACCCCGCACTGAAGGACACGACGGGGGGAAAGGCGTGACGGGTGAACTCGTGCTCGGACCCGGCCTTCGGGTACATCGAGGACAGTTCCATGTAGCTGAAGGCGGTGAGCGCGCACAGTACCGCCGCCACGACGAACGAGAGCCACACCAGACCACCGGCATCCTGAGCGGCTGGGCCGAGCAGTACGTAGATACCCGCGCCGATGATGACCGCGACGCCACTGGCCGTGACGTGTCCGAGCCCCAGCACCCGGTCGAAGCTGTCCGAAGTGGGCGACGTAGAGTGGGTCTCGGAAGCGATGTCCGAATCCTAGGGAAGCGTTCCCGGGACACGGTCATCCGGACGGTTCTCCCGGGAACCACGAGGAGGAAGCCCATGAGCGGCAACAACCACAAGTTCGTCGTCGCGGTCGTCACCCAGCACGAGGCCAAGGTGTGGGCGGACGGCATAGAGCCCGGGACGGCACCGCACGTCGTGCACGCTCCCGGCGACCGGGACAACCGCCATGTGCGCACGGGACAGGCCGACCACGGCCACCACGTCGACTCGGCGAACCCCGACTTCTTCGCCGCCGTCGCCGCGGCCTGTGCGGGCGCGGGACATCTGCTCCTCATCGGGCACGGACACGGCAAGGGCAGCGAGGTGGATCGCTTCCGCGACTATCTCGGCACGAAGCACCGCGACCTCTCGGCTGTGGTGAGCGACGACCTGCACCTCAACCTGCAGGCGATGTCGGACGGCGAGATCCTCGCGGCAGCCCGCGAGTGGTGGGCCAAGGCCTCCCAGGCCGGTCGCAACGACTGACGCCGTGGCCGCTCAGCCGAGCGGCACGCCGAGATGGCGCAATGCCATCGCCGAGTACAGCGCGATGCCGCGCCGCATGTGGTCCTCCTCGTAGATGGCCCGGTTCGAGTGGTTCGGTGCGGCCGCGAAGATGTCCATGCCCGCGGGCATGAGCCCGAGGAACACCATGGCTCCGGGCACGCGGTTGAGCACATAGCTGAAGTCCTCGGCCCCCATCACCGGGTTGTCCATGATGCGCACGTTCGTGTCGCCGGCCACCGCCGTGGCCACGTCGGCGGCGAACCCGGCGAACCCGGCATCGTTCACCGTGACCGGGTAGCCGTATTCGAGGTTGACGTCGACCTCC
>JBDLRG010000112.1:0-3982 GCA_039800125.1 Actinomycetota bacterium | reverse complement strand
AGGCTAGGCCCGACCGGCCCCCTAGCGTTCCGGGGATGGCGCATCGTCGAGAGTCCGTGCGCGTGACATCGTTCGTCGCGTTCGTCATGGTGATCCTCGCGGCGTGCGGGTCGGGCTCGTCGGATCCCGAACCCGAGGGCACGACCACCACCGTCGCGCCCGAACCCGGCGAGCCCTCCATCGCGTGGCGCGAGTGCGAGGACGACGATGCGCTCGATTGCGGCACGATCTTCGTTCCCTACGACCACGACGACCCGGACGAGGGCCTCTTCACCCTCCAGTTGGTTCGGCGACCCGCGAACGACCCTGCCGCCCGGATCGGGCCGATGCTCGTGAATCCGGGGGGTCCGGGTTTCGGTGGCACGTACCTGGCCCGCGAAGCGACGAGTTACTTCGGTGAGGACGTGCTCGACCGTTTCGACATCGTGGGTTGGGACCCGCGCGGCACCGGCGTCTCGTCCCCCGCAGTGGACTGCGTCGACGGCTACGACGCCTACTTCTCGGTCGACATCTCCCCCGACGATGCCAGCGAACGACTCGCCCTGCGCGAGACGAACCGCGCCTTCGCCGAGTCGTGCACCGAGCGCAGCGGCGAGATCCTGCCATGGGTCTCGACGAATGCGTCCGCCCGCGACATCGACTGGATCAGACGGGCGCTCGGCGTCGAGCGCATCACCTACTTCGGATTCTCCTACGGCAGCGAGCTCGGTGCGACCTGGGCGACGATGTTCCCCGGCACGGTGCGCGCCGCGGTGCTCGATGGTGCCACCGACCCGACCCTCGGCGCGGCCCAGGCCGCCCTCGGTCAGGCGCGTGGTTTCGAGGAACAGCTCACCGCGTTCCTGCGCGACTGCGCCCAACGGGGCTGCACCTTCGCGGCCGGCGACGACCCCGGCAGCGTCTACGACCGCATCATGAGCGGGCTCGACTCACGGCCTCTCTTCACGGTGAGCGGGCGGCCCGCACTCAACCAGAGCCGCGCCCTCTTCGGTGTGGCCAAGGCGCTCTACAGCGCGTCGCAGTGGCGCGATCTCGATGCCGCCCTCGACGAGGCACGACGCGGAGGGGGCGCCGCGATGCTCGAACTCCACGACGGTTACTTCCAACGCCGCGCGGACGGCACGTGGGGCAACGAACTGGATGCGTTCACCGCCATCGGTTGCCTCGACACCGACTTCGCCCGCGATCCCGACGCCTACGAGAGCCTTGAGCCCCAGTTCCGCACCGCCGCACCGCGCATGTGGCCTCTCTTCACCCACTCCACGCAGTGCGCCTACTGGAACGCCGATCCCGACCCACGCATCACCATCACCGGAGCGGGCGCCGGGACGATCGTCGTGATCGGCACGACGGGGGATGCCGCCACTCCACTCGTCGGCACGCGCGCCATGGCGGCCGCGCTCGAGGACGGACGTCTCGTCGTCGTCGAGGCCGACCGTCACACGGGCTATGGGGTGAACGACTGCGTCGTGTCGGCCGTCGACGAGTATCTCGTCACGACGAAGGTGACGTTCACCGAGAAGCGCTGCTAGTGCGAGTGCGTCGCCGGCGCGAACTGACCGAACCAACCGGGATTGCGTGACTGGGCGTAGATGCGACCCGGACCGGTGATCTCGAACACGAGGTTCTCGCCGGACTTGATCGTGTTCATCCACCCGCCGGCCGCCTTGCGGAGCTGCACGTTCACCCCGGGGCTCATGGCCACGAGGTGCCCGGTGTCGAGGGTGATCGATTCACCCGCGGCCACGTCGTAGATGTCGAGCGCGCCGTAACAGGTGACGACGATCTGGCCCTCACCCTGGGCGTGCACCATGAACCCGCCCTCGCCGCCGAAGAGGTTGCCCATGCCGCCCCACTTGGTGTCGAGCGTGATCCCCGCCGACGACGCGAGCCACGACCCGCGCGTGAGGATCCACTCGTTGCCCGGTGCACTCGGCAGGGTGATGATGTCGCCGGGCAGACCCGGTGCGAGGTCGACCCATCCGCCCGATGCGCCGGCGGTGACGGTGGAGACGAAGAAGGACTCGCCGCCGAGCACGCTGCGCTTGAGCGACTTGAGGAGCCCGCCTTCCATCTTCGCGGTCAACTCGGTGCCGGCCGACTTGGCGACCATGGCCCCCGACTCGAGCTGAATCGACTCGTTCGGGTCGAGCTGCACCCGGGCGATGGCATAGGCGGGACTGTGACGGAGCGCGATCTGCATGCCGACATTCTTCCCGTTCCCGGCCCTGATGAACAGGGACGGTATGGCTCATACCTCCAATGAACCGGCGAGGATGCGCTCGAGGGTGAGCTCGGGTTCGTCGGCCTCGAGGCGCTGGAGCCGGTAGCGGCTCTGGAAGAGCGCCACGAGACGGTCGTCGCTGCGGCGCAGGATGCGGATGCCGCCGATCTCGCGCAGACGCGGGATGGACTCGCGATCCGTGAGACGGATGCCCTGGTAATCGGCGGGGAGGACCTCGGCCGGGGCGTTGAACTCGGAGGCGAGCCGATGAGCCAGCACCTCGAACTGCAGTTGACCGACGGCGGCCAGCACCGGATCGGCTTCGCCCATGTCGGGGTCACGCAGCACCTGCACGACGCCCTCCTCGTCGAGCTGCTGCAGTCCGCGGCGGAACTGCTTGTACTTCGAGGTGTCGAGCGGACGCGCGGTGGCGAACACCTCGGGGGCGAAGCGCGGCAGGGCCGGGAACTCCACCGCCCTGCCGGCGTGCAGCGTGTCGCCGATCTGCAGACCGGACGTGTTGACGAGGCCGATGATGTCGCCGGGCCAGGCCTCCTCGATGGTCTCGCGCTCGGACCCGAAGGCGGTGGTGGCGTATTTGGTGCCCACGCCCTTCTCGGTGCGGGCGCACGTCACGTCCATGCCGCGCTCGAAGCGACCGGAACAGATGCGGGCGAAGGCGAGACGGTCCCGGTGGTTCGGGTCCATGTTGGCCTGGATCTTGAACACGAATGCCGCGAAATCGGCCTCGAGGGGACGGAGGTCGCCGTTCACGTCCTCGCGCGGGGCCGGCGGTGGTGCCAGGTCGACGACGGCATCGAGCACCATCTGCACGCCGAAGTTCGTGAGCGCGGATCCGACGAACACCGGCGTGCTGGCACCCGCGAGGAAACTCTCCGGGTCGACGTCGGCACCGATGGCATCGAGCAGACCGCATCCGTCGATTGCCGCCTTCCACGCGTCGCCCTCCTCGGCCGCGGCGCGCTCCGGGTCGACGATCTCCTCCGGGGCCATCGACGCCCCACGGGCGGTGCGGGTGTAGCGCACGAACTCGCCGGTGCGGCGATCGATGACGCCGCGGAAGTCGCCCGGGATGCCCACCGGCCACACCGCCGGCGTCGGACGCAGGCCGATCTGGGCCTCGACCTCGTCGAGCAATTCGAGCGGATCGCGGCCCGGCCGGTCGTACTTGTTGAAGAAGGTGATGACGGGCAGCGAGCGGGACCGGCAGACCTCGAAGAGCTTGAGCGTCTGGGGCTCGATGCCCTTGGCGGTGTCGAGCACCATGATGACGGCGTCCACGGCGGCGAGCACCCGGTAGGTGTCCTCCGAGAAGTCGCGGTGGCCGGGGGTGTCGAGCAGGTTGAAGGTGCAGCCCCGGTAGGGGAACTGCAGCACCGTGGAGGAGATGGAGATGCCGCGCTGACGCTCGAGTTCCATCCAGTCCGACGTCGCCGACTGACGATCGCCGCGGGCCTTCACGGCACCGGCGCGCTGCACCGCACCCGCGTACAGGAGGAACTTCTCGGTGAGGGTGGTCTTGCCGGCGTCGGGGTGGCTGATGATGGCGAAGGTGCGCCGCGACGCCGCTTCCTCGAGGATGCGGGCGGCGTCGGTCACCCGCCCGAGCCTACGGGTGCACGACGGGACGGCAGTAGTTTCGCGGGGTGCTCCATCGCCGCGACATCGAGGGACTCCGGGCCGTCGCGGTGCTCGCCGTCATCGCCTACCACTTTCACTTCTCCGGCGTGGGCGGCG
>JBDLRG010000111.1:0-7763 GCA_039800125.1 Actinomycetota bacterium | reverse complement strand
GCGCTGGTGTCGAAGAACACGGTCACCCGCGCACCTCCTTCAGGGCGCGGTCGAGGCGCACACCGCTCCACACCGGCACCGGGGCGGTGGGGCGGTGGGTGCCGGTGCGCCGTGGGGCGAGCACTGCGCCGGCGGCGACGAGGTCGGCGAGCACCGACTGGCCCTGCTCGGGTTCCACCGGCCCGAGTTGCGCCACGGCGCGCCCGCCGATCGACACCACGGTGCGGTTCCCGGCGCCGGCACGGCGGACGAGCGAGGTGAGGTCGGCGCGGAGTTCTCGGATCCCGATCATGTGTACACGAGCGTACACATCTCGCTTGGACGACGGCCGTCTCGACCGCGAGACTCAATGCATGAACTTTGCCTTCACCGAAGAACAGGAAGAACTGCGCAAGACCGTCCGGCAGTTCCTCGAGGCCAAGAGCAGCGAGGAAGCCGTCCGCGAGCAGATGGAGACCGACAACGGCTTCGACGCCGGCGTCTGGAGCCAGATGGCCGAGCAGATGGGCCTCCAGGGCCTGCACATCCCCGAGGAGTTCGGCGGCTCCGGCTTCAGCTACGTCGAGCTCGGCATCGTGCTCGAAGAGATGGGTCGCTCGCTGCTGTGCGGCCCGTTCTTCAGTTCGGTGGTGCTCGCCGCCAACACGCTGCTGCAGAGCGGTGACGCCGCCGCCAAGGCTGCGCACCTGCCCGGTATCGCCAGCGGCGCCACCATCGCCACCCTCGCCTTCACCGAGCCGAGCGGCAAGTGGGACGAGAGCGGCATCACCATGCAGGCGTCGGGCTCCGGCTCGTCGTTCACGCTCAGCGGCACGAAGATGTTCGTGCTCGACGGCCACACCGCCAACCTCATCATCGTGGCCGCCCGCACCGGCAAGGGCGTGAGCCTGTTCACCGTCGACGGCGGCGCCTCGGGCCTCACCCGCACCGCGCTCAGCACGATGGACCAGACCCGCAAGCAGGCCAAGCTCGAGTTCAACAACACCCCGGCCACGCTGCTCGGCACCGAGGGCGAGGGCTGGAAGGTCCTCAGCACCGTGCTCGACCTCGCTGCCGTGGCACTCGCCGCCGAGCAGGTGGGCGGCGCCCAGAAGGTGCTCGAGATGGCCGTTCAGTACGCCAAGGACCGCATCCAGTTCGGTCGCCCGATCGGCTCGTTCCAGGCCATCAAGCACAAGTGTGCCGACATGCTGCTCGAGGTCGAGTCCGCCAAGTCGGCCGCCTACTACGGCATGTGGTGCGCCGCCGAGAAGAGCGACGAGCTTCCCTCGGTCGCGTCGCTCGCCAAGGCGTACTGCAGCGAGGCCTACTTCCACGCCGCGGCGGAGAACATCCAGATCCACGGTGGCATCGGTTTCACCTGGGAGCACCCGGCGCACCTCTACTTCAAGAGGGCCAAGTCGAGCGAGCTCCTCTTCGGCGATCCGACCTACCACCGCGAGCAGCTGGCCCAGCGCATCGGCATCTGAGCCTGCGCCCGCCGCGAGCGGGACCGCATCGATCGAGCCCGGGCCCCGTGCCCGGGCTCGAGTGCGTCCGGGACGCCGCACGGTTCCGTAACGATACGGAACCGTAGGCTGATCCCGTGGAGCCCGTCACCTTCGTCTTCGCCGTGCTCACCGCGGTCGTCGTGTTCGTGACGGCCGCCGTCACGGTGGGCCGCGAGGCACGTCGCCTCGATGCCGTCGCACCACGCGTCGTGTACCGCATCGACGAGGCGGTGGTGTTCGTGGGTGACCGACTCCCCGTCGACACCCAGGCCCGGGTGACCTTCGACGAGGTGGAGGCGATGCTGCGCGAACACCTCAACTGGCTGGGGGAGCGGGGCTTGCAGGCTCCCGACACCGTGGATCGTCGCCAGGACATCGTCGACGAGGTGGTCGTGGACATGGACGCGCTCACGGCGCACCTGCTGGCCCGTGCCTCGGAACGCGGCGTGGACATCCTCGACGACGTGGACGTCGTGCGCGTCGTCGAGGCGCACTTGGCCTACCTCGGCGCCATCGGAGCCGTGGGCCCGCCCGCCGACTAGATCATCATGTTGAACGCCGCGAGCACCCTCTGGGCGTGGGCGGCGTCACCGGTGACGGTGACCGCGGTGCCCAGTTCGTCGATGCCGGCACGGCCCGTGGCCAACTGCAGGAAGACGTCGGAGTCCATCGACATCGTGGCCATGGGCTCACCGGGGGCCGACTCGACGACGGCGGCCCGTCCGTCGGTGACGAGGCAGTCGATGGTGCGCTCGAGGCCCCCGGTCACCGCGATGCGCACCCAGCGTCCCTCGGGCGTGGCGGCCCTCTTGCCCACGACGATGGGAACGGTGCGGATGAGCCGGTCGATGGTGTGCTCGGCCGCCGGTCCGCCGCGGTGGCCAGGCATGCCGAGTGCGCGGCGCATGTCCTGTTCGTGGGTCCAGCAGTCCAACACGCGGATGTGGAGGAAGTCGGCCACCGTGCCCGGCCCGGTGGGGGTGAAGCTCTCGCGGGCGAAGTAGGCCTCGTCGGCCGTGCGCAGTTGTTCCATGCGCATGCGCGCGACGTCGCGGAACTCGTCGAACACCGCCGCGCCCGTCAGCGACCGGCGCGCGTCCACCTGATGTTCGTTCATCTCGCCGATCGGGTTCCTCGCCACCGAGAGGTCGGCGGCCCGATGCTCGGTGTCGGGCAGGCCCGCGAGGACGCGCTCGGTGCCGATGATGTGGGAGAGGTTGTCCTGCACGGTCCAGCCGGGCAACTGTGTCGGTGTCTTCCACTGCTGTTCGGTGAGTTTCGCCCCCAGGCTCTCGAGGGCGTCGAAGCACTCGGCGAGCTTGTCGAGGGTGTCGGTGGGGATCATCGTGGCCTCCCGGTCGGTTGCGTCCCGGTCAGGGAGCAGGGTTCATGACGGTGCGCCACTGGCGCCCCTCGAGGTACGGGGTGAAGATCGTGCCGATCATGGCCATGTCACCCGGGGTCTTCGGGGTCTTGAGCTCGAACAGTCCCGCGGTGCGCGAGTACGCCACCGTGAGGTCCCACAAGGCGAGCGCTGCGTCGCCGGTCGGTGCTGGCAGCACCACGGGGCCGAACACGGCCCGGCCATTCGGGATGACGATGAGCGGCACGCCGAAGGCGGCGAAACCCTCGACGGCGTCCTCATGGTCGCGGCGCACGTCGTCGTGGGTGGTGGGATCGGCGAGGGCCTCGTCCCATGCCTCGACCGGGAGCCCCGCCCCGGCGAGAAGTTCGAGTGCCACCTCGCGGTCGTAGAAGCGGCGACCCTCCACGTGCAGGGCGTTGCCGCAGGCCTCGTAGAAGGCACCGCACCAGTCGTTGTCCCGTCGACGCAGCCAAGCGGCCACGCGCATCGGCGTCCAGCCGTAGGCGAGGTCGCGCTCCCACGGGTGTTTCTTGCCCTCCTCGTGGTTGATCTCCTCGAGGCTGAAGAACCGCCACCGCACCGTGAAGCCGAGAGTGTCCCGGACCTCACGGATCCAGCGCGACGTCTGGTACGCGTAGGGGCACATGGGGTCGAACCAGAAGTCGACGGAATCGGGCACGACGCGGTCCATGCCGGCAACCTAGTGCCGCTGGCTAGGGTTGTCGTCATGGAGCGTCCCGTGAAGTTCGAGCACACCCGGTTCCTCGGAGACAAGCGCACGCAGCTCGTCTACGACATCGACTCCTGGGAGGACCCGGCCGTCATCGACGACATCGTCGAGCAGGGGGTGGGCATGTGTTTCGGGCCCGACACCCTCGCCGAGGCGCGCAATCGCGGCTACACGTTGGCCACCCCCGGCATGTCCCGGCGCCATCGCACCCCCCGCGCCTGACCGGGGCGCACGGGGTTCGCCATGAACGGGACCTTCCTTTCGGGTGGTCTCAGCCTCGCCCGGCATCTCGCTCTCCCGTCCGTGCGCGACTCGTCCACGCCCGGTGTCGTGATGTGCCACGGGTTCCCCATCGGACCCCTCGATGCCCGACAGTCGGCGGTGACCTTCCCGCAGTTGATGGACCGCGTCGCCGCGGACCTGGGGTGGGCCGCTCTCACCTTCACATTCCGCGGATGCGGGACCAGCGAGGGTGATTTCTCCATGCAGGGATGGATGGACGACCTCGCCGCTGCCATCGACCATCTGGAAGAGGAGGTCTCTCCTTCCGGGGTCTGGCTGGTGGGGACGAACACCGGTGCGTCGCTCTCGATGTGCACTGCGGCCGATGACCCTCGCATCCGCGGAGTGGCGCTCCTCGGGTCGCGTGCCGACTTCGACGACTGGGCCGGACAACCGCGTCGGTTCCTCGAGCACGCCCGCGAGATCGGTGCGATCCGGACCCCGGGTTTCCCCCCGTCGTTCGACGAATGGGGCAGGGAGTTGCGCCGCTTCCGTCCGGTGGATGCCGCGCGTCGATTCGCGCCGCGGCCATTGCTCGTCATGCACGGCGAGGATGACGAGAGCGTTCCCGTCGCCGATTCCCGACTGCTCGCCGAGGCCCACGGCTCGGCCGAACTGCGCGTCTTCACGGGGGCCGGGCACAGACTTCGCCACGATCCGCGCGCGGTGGCGGTCCTGCTCGGGTGGCTGGATCGTCAGCGAGCACTCGCGACGTGACGGTCAGGTGCGCGAGGAGTGCCAGCGCCAGGCCGACGAGAGGATGTCGTCGAGGAATCGCTGCGGCGTCCAGTCGAGAACCCGACCGATGCGCGAGGTGTCGGCCACGCTCACCGGGGGATCCCCGGGGCGGGGAGCGAGGATGCGTCGGGGCACCGGTCGCCCCGTGACGCGTTCCGTGGCGGCGAGGATCTCGAGCACGCTGGTGCCGGTCCCCGTGCCGACGTTGAGGACCTCGGACGTGCCTCCCGCGGCGAGGTGGTCGAGGGCGGCCACGTGCGCCGCGGCCAGGTCCTCCACGTGGATGTAGTCGCGCACGCAGGTTCCGTCGGGGGTGGGATGCTCGCCCCCGAAGATGCCGAGCTCGGGCGAGAGACCGGCCGTGACCTTCATGACGACGGGCACGAGGTTCGACGACACGTCCCAGTCCTCGCCCAGTGACGCGTCGTCGGCGGCGCCGGCCGCGTTGAAGTAGCGCAGGGACACGTGGCGGAGGCTCCCGCGATCCGACATCCAGCCGAGCGCCCGCTCGACGAGGTTCTTGGTCTCGGCGTAGACGCTCTCGCAGCGCACCGGGTCGTCCTCCCGCACGGGGACGCGCTCCGGAGTCCCGTACACCGACGCGGTCGAGGAGAAGACGAACCTGTCGACACCCGCCTCGGCGAGGGCCTCGAGGAGCAACAGCGAACCCGCGGTGTTGTTGGCGAAGTACCGCGCCGGCTCGGCCATGGACTCGGCGACGGACTTGTACGCCGCGAAGTGCACCACCTCGTCGACGCCGTGCTCGGCGCACACGCGACGCACCAGGTCGCGGTCGGCGACGTCTCCCCTCACGAACGGGGCATCCCCGACGGCCTCCCTTCGGCCCCTCTCAAGGGTGTCGAGCACGACGACGCGTCGCCCGGACGCCGCCAGGGCCCTCGCGGTGATCGAGCCGATGTAGCCCGCGCCTCCGGTGACGAGGACGGTCACTTCGACGCGGGCTTCTTCTTCGGTGCCGCCTTCTTCGGCAGCGGCCGGGACTGCTTGTCACGCTCGGCGGCCTTTTCGGCCTTCTTCCATGCGCGCACGTCGAGGAGGCTCTCGGCGGAGGTGATGTCGGCCACGGTGCGGGGATGGGCGTCGGAGAAGACCCCGGCGGCCTTCTTCCACCCCGCGGGCCTCACGGCGAAACGCTTGCCGAGGAGGGCGACGAAGATCCGGGCTTTCTCCTCGCCGAAGCCGGGAAGTTCCCGCAGTCGCGCGAACAACTCGTCCGCTTCGTCGACGTCCTTCCACATGTTCTCGCCCTTGTTGCCCCACTTCTCGGCGAGCACCGCGCACAATCCCTGGATGCGCGCCGCCATCGCCCGGGGGAAGCGGTGGATGGCGGGCTTTTCCGTGCACACCGCCAGGAACTCGTCGGCGTCCATGGCCGCGATGCGCCGTGGATCGAGGTGGCCGAGCCGGGCGCGCAGGACGAAGGGGCCGTTGAAGGCCCACTCCATCGGCACCTGCTGGTCGAGGAGCATGCCGATGAGGAGGGCCGTGCCGTTCGCATTGAGCAGTGCGTCGGACTCGGGGTTCCCGGTGATGTAGAGCGTTCCGTCCATGTGTCTCTCCCGTCGTGTCAGTCCCGCGACAGACCGTGGGGGGCGTCGGGCTCGATGTTCCAGGTCTGCATCGCCCGCCGCACCGTGTCGGCCGAGATGCCGCGTGTCCCCATCATGGCCCGCAGCACGGCGACGACGACGTGACCGGCGTCGGTCTCGAAGTGGCGACGCAGGGCGGCCCGCGTGTCGCTGCGACCCATGCCATCCGTGCCGAGTGCGGTGAAGGGTCGACCGCGCACGTGGGGAGCCACCTGGTCGGCGACGATGCGCATCCAGTCGGTGACCGCCACGATGGGAGTGCTCCCGCCGGTCAGGGCGCGTCCGACGATCGAGTCGCGCGCCGGATCCCCCGGATGGAGCCTGTTCCAGCGCTCGACCTCCATGGCATCGTCGCGCAGCGACTTCCACGACGTGACGGACCACAACTCGGCGTCCACGCCCCAGGTGTCGCGCAGGTGATCCGCGGCTTCGACGGCGGCGGCGTGTGCCGACCCGGAGAAGAGGATCGTGGCGTCCGGCGTGCCGCGTGCGGCCCGCCAGCGGTAGATGCCCCCGATGATGTCGTCGTCGCTCACCCCGTCGGGACGGGCCGGCATCACCCGGTTCTCGTTGTAGAGGGTGAGGTAATAGAAGACGTCGGCTGGGTCGTCCCCGTGCATGCGATGCAGACCATGACGCACGATGGTGGCGAGTTCGTAGGCGAAGGCCGGGTCGTAGGCCATGCAGGAGGGGATGACCGAGGCGAGAACGTGGCTGTGCCCGTCGTTGTGTTGGAGACCCTCGCCGGCCAGCGTCGTGCGCCCGGCGGTCGCGCCGAGGAGGAAGCCGCGGGTGCGAGCGTCGGCGGCCATCCACGCCAGATCGCCGGTGCGCTGGAAGCCGAACATCGAATAGAAGATGTAGAAGGGGACCATCGGCACACCGCGCACCGCGTGGCTCGTGCCCGCCGCAATGAAGCTGGCCATCGATCCCGCCTCGGTGATGCCCTCCTCGAGAATCTGGCCGTCGGAAGCCTCCCGGTAGGAGAGAAGGAGGTCGTGGTCGACCGGCTCGTACTTCTGGCCCTGCGAGGCGTAGATGCCCAGTTCCTTGAAGAGCGAGTCCATGCCGAAGGTGCGGGCCTCGTCGGGGACGATGGGCACGACGCGGGCACCGAAGCCGTCGTCGCGGCACAGGTTCCGCAGCAACCGGGTGAAGGCCATGGTGGTGGAGACGGCCTGCGTCCCGGACCCGGCATCGAACTCGGCGAAGGCCGCATCCGCGGGCAACAGGAGCGGCGAGCGCAGCGGCACCCCCCGGCGGGGGATCGAACCACCGAGGACACGGCGTCTCTCCATCATGTACTGGTATTCGACGGTGTCGGGTCCGGGACGGAAGTACGGGGGGAGGTCCGCCTCGAGGGCCGAGTCGGGAATCTCGTTCTCGAGATGCAGCCGGTCGCGCATGGTTCGCAGCTGCGCGGGCGTGAGCTTCTTGATCTGGTGCGTGGCATTGCGACTCTCCACGTCGGGGCCGAGGGTCCACCCCTTGATCGTCTTGGCCAGGATCACGGTCGGTCGTCCGGAGCCGAGGTTGTCGACGGCCGC
>JBDLRG010000110.1:0-7441 GCA_039800125.1 Actinomycetota bacterium | reverse complement strand
CCATCGGGCCGGCCGGCCCGCAGTGGTGGCGCATCCCGCTCGAGTTCGCCGACAGGCTGCCGCTCGTGTCGGTCGACAGCGGGATGTCGGCCACCGACTGGTCCATCGTGTGGCAGATCCGCATGCCGCGCGTGGTGCTCGCCGCGCTCGTGGGGGCGATGCTCTCGGTGGCGGGAGCGAGCTACCAGGGTGTGTTCCGCAATCCGCTCGTCGACCCGTACCTGCTCGGCGTCGCCGCCGGGGCGGGCCTCGGGGCGACCGTCGTCATCGTGGTGAACCGGTCCGCCACCGGGAGCTGGCCGGTCGACCCGCTCCCGCTCGCCGCGTTCGGCGGCGGTCTGGTGGCGGTGCTGCTCACCTGGGTGGTGGGCACGCGCGTGCGCGGGGAATACGGGGCCACCACCCTCGTGCTGGCCGGCGTCGCGGTGACGTCCCTGGCCACGGCGGTGCAGACGTTCCTCCTGCAACGCAACACCGACGTGATCCGCCAGGTGTACTCGTGGATTCTCGGTCGTCTGTCGGCGGCGACCTGGTCGGATGTGCGCCTCGTTCTGCCCTACGTCGCGCTCAGCCTGCTGGCGCTCCTGCTGCACCGGCGCCTCCTCGACGTCCTGCGCGTGGGCGACGAGGAGGCCTCGGCGCTCGGGGTGGACGTCGATCGCGTGCGCATCGCCGTCGTGGTGTCGGCCACCCTCGGCACGGCGGCAGTCGTGGCGGTGAGCGGACTCATCGGCTTCGTCGGGATCATCGTCCCGCACGCCGTGCGTCTCATCGTCGGGTCGTCGTACCGGGTGGTGCTGCCGGTGTCGCTCTTCGCGGGTGCGGCCTTCCTCATCCTCGCCGACATCCCGGGCCGCATCCTCGACGATCCCGCCGAGACCCCGATCGGGGTCGTGACGGCGTTCCTCGGTGCGCCGTTCTTCCTGTTCATCCTGCGCACGAGACAGGCGCAACGATGACTTCGCTGCATCTCGACGCTCTCTCGGTCGCCTATCACGGCAGAACCGCGGTGCATCCGCTCGACGAACAGGTGCGGCCGGGGGAATGGCTGTGCATCATCGGCCCGAACGGGGCGGGCAAGTCCTCCGTTCTGCGCGCCGTGGCCGGTGTCGTTCCCCACGGGGGCCGCATCCTCGTGGACGGTTCGCCGTTGTCCACGCGCTCGTCGCGCCGTCGCGCCCAGTTGGTGGCCTATGTTCCCCAGTCGCCGACCCTCCCTCCGGGGATGCGCGGCTTCGATTACGTGTTGCTCGGACGCAACCCGTTCGTCACCCACTTCGGATCGGAGTCGGTGCACGACGTGGGCATGGTGCGCGACGTGGTGGAACGCCTCGACCTCGTCGATCTCGCAGAGCGTCCCGTGGACGGGCTCTCGGGCGGGGAGCGACAGAGGCTCGTCATCGCGCGCGCCATCGCCCAGGAGGCGCCCATACTTCTGCTCGACGAACCCACGAGCGCGCTCGACATCGGACACCAGCAGCAGGCACTGGAACTCGTCGATCGAATGCGCCGCGAGCACGGCCTCACCGTCGTCTCGGCGATGCACGACCTCACGCTCGCGGGCATCTATTCGGACCGCCTCGTGCTCCTGCACGAGGGTCATCGGGTTGCCGACGGCACGCCCGAGGAGGTGCTGCGCCCCGAGACCCTCGGGGAGTTCTACGGGGTGTCGGTGCGGGTGCACCGCGAGGACGACGGCACCATCGTCGTCGTGCCCCGTCGCCGCACCGGCGCCGAGTGACCGCGGCGCCGGGCCGGTCGTTACGCTGACCCGCGTGGCGAGCACTCCCGACGCGCGATTCATCGACGCCTGCGTGGAGGGATGCGCCGCCTCCCACCAGGCGCTCCTCGCCGCGGTCGACGCGATGGAGGAATCCGCCTTCTCCGGACCGTCGCTGCTGCCGGGGTGGACGCGCGCCCACGTGATCGGACACCTCGGTCTCAACGCCCGCAGCCACGTGCATCTGCTCGCCTGTGCGGCCCGCGGGGAGACGGGGGAGCAGTACGAGGGCGGCGCGGCCGGTCGTGCAGCCGCCATCGGCGCGGCCGCGGCGCGCACCGCGCGGGAACTCGTCGACGAACTGCGTGCCTCGATCTACGTGCTCGAGGGTGCCTGGGCGGGGGCGAGTGCGAAGGCATGGTCGGGCACCGGCACGGCGGCCTCCGGGACCGTGCTGAGCATGGGGGATCTTCCGTTCCTGCGGTGGCGCGAGGTGGCCGTGCACCTCGTGGACCTCGACATCGGGATCGGGCGCGACTCGTGGCCGGACCTGTGGGTGCGCCACGAACTGGAGCGCCAGAAGATGGCCTGGGCGGCGAGCCGCCCCATGGGGCTCACCCTGCTGCCCCAACGAGCGCTCGAACTCGTCGAGCGCGACCGTTTGGCATGGCTCATCGGCCGTCTCGACATCGACGGCCTCGCGGCGGGGCCCGGACTGTGAGGCGCCCGTTGCGGATTCTGACGGCCGCGGTCGCGGCCCTCGCGGCGGTCGTCGCGCCGGTGACCGCCGTCGCCGAGGAACAACCCGTGCTCGTGTCCTCGTCGCCGGCCGCATCGACGAGCGTGGCGGAGCCGCCCGAGGTCGTCGAGTTGGTGTTCGTCTCCGCTCTGCGTCCCGATTCGGTGGAGGTGGTTCTCCTCGACGCCGACCGACGCGGGACCGTCGTGCCCGCGCCGACCCTGTCCGCCGACGGCAGGACCGTGACGGTCCGGCCGTTGCCGTCGATCGCCGACGGCACGTGGGTGGTCACATGGTCGGTCGCACTGGCCGACGATGCCGGGGCGCACGAGGGATCGTTCGCCTTCCAGGTGGGAGAAGGGAACGAACGCACCGGCCCGCAAGCAGATCGGAACCCCGATGCGCTGCGCACCGACGCCGGTCTGGGCCGGGTGCTGGGAGCAGCACGCATCCTCACTCTGCTCGCCGCCCTCCTGCTGGTGGGCGGCGTGCTGGTGGTGCGCGATCCGATGCGCGCCGCATCGTCGCGCAGGACGATGTCTCGCATGGTCGCGATCCTCGTCCTCGTGGTCGGTTCGGCCGGTGTGCTCCTCCTGCGCGGCGCCCATGCCGCGGGACTGTCGTGGGGGGCGATCGGTGACATCGCGATCCTGCGCGAGACGCTCACCGGCCGGTTCGGTGTTTCGGCGGTCGCCTGCGTCGTCCTCGCCGCCGGCTGGTTGTTCGTCGTGGGCACCACCCCTGCCGAGCCGTCGCGTCGGTGGAACGTGGTGACACGGGGTCTTGCCGTGCTGACGCTCGTCGCGGTGGTGGCCGGTGTGCCCCTCCCGGGCTCCGGCGACGGAGCCGATGGCCGAGGCTCGTTCGGGGCATCGCTCGTCGCGGGCGACACCGTCGCCGAACTCGAGGTGCTGCCCGCCGCAGCGGGTACCGCCGAGGTGCACGTGTACCTCTCGCCCCCGGGCGGCATGCTCGCACCGGCCGAGTCCGTGACGATGTCGATGGCGTCCGGCGAACTCGATCTCGGTGCCATGCCCGTCGTGCTCGTGGAGGCCGGACCGAACCACTGGTCGGGCGTCGTGCTCATCCCCTACGCGGGGGACTGGGACCTCGAGTTCGTCTCGACCGCGGCGGACGGTGCGATGTCCCGCTTCGCCGCGACCGTGCCCGTCACGGGGTGAGCGGGGCGATCGCGACCCACATGTGATGGTGACCGAGACCGGTCACCTCGTCGAGGAATCCCTCCCCCTCGACGCGCCAGCCCAGTCCCTCGTAGAAGGGCATGGCGCCGTCGCGCGCGGCTGCCCAGGCGATCGCGGCACCCGATGCCGCGGCTCGTTCGAGTCCTGCGGCGAGCAGGATCGCGCCCCATCCCCTGCCCCGGTGCGTGTCGCGCACGGCCATGCCCCGCAAGCGCGCCGCGAGCGCGTCTGGCCGGGCAGAGAAGGTCTCGGGCATCCACGTCGACACCCCGACGACCCGACCGGCGACCTCGATGGCGAGATGGAGCGTGTCCGGTTCCTCGTCACGGGCATAGCGGGGATCGCTCGAGGGTGTTCCGCGTCGCAGCACCTCGGCGCGCACGGCGAGCACGACGTCGAGACCGGGCTCGACGATGCGATGCGGTGTCGGGCCGTTCACCGGACCGGGAGGTCGGCCGGCCGCACCGAGGACCCGCCGGCGCGCGAACTGGCGTACATCGCCTCGACGACCCGGTGCGCCTCGAGGGCGATGGAGAAGTCGGGAAGCGCCGGCGAGCCGGCGAGCACGGCCCGCACGAACGCGACGTCCGGGTTCTGGTCGATCGGGGCGAGCGGTGCGGTGCGCGCGACGAGGTCCTCGCCCCCCAGTTCACCCGTGGTGCCGTCGGCGTCGCTCCAGGTCACGGGTCCGAACCAGTCGTCGCCGGCGATGATGACGGTGCGCCGCTCGCAGAACACCTCGACCCTCCGCAGGCTCGGTCGCGAGAGGTTGTCGTGCCACACGGTGGTGAGGGTGCCGATCGCGCCGTTCGCGAAGCGGATCGAGGCGGCGACGGCATCGTCGATGCCGTCGAGTCCGTGCCGGTACGTGGCGCGTGCGCTCACATCCTCGATGTCACCGACGAGGAATCGCAGCATGTCCACGTCGTGGATGCTGTGCTCGAGCAACGTTCCTGCCCCCGCCTTCGCCGCGTCGGCCCGCCACGTGGAGTTGTAGTGACCCTGGACGGGGATGAACTGGTCGTCGCGGAACACGACGGACATCGGCGCACCGGCGGAGGGGTCGGCGATGAGCTCGCGCGCCCACAGGTAGGCCGGGGAGCGGCGCAGGATGAGACCGCACTGGTGGGTGAGACCCGAGGCTGCCGCGGCAGATGCCATCGCCGTCGCACCGGGCAGGTCGACAGACAGGGGCTTCTCGCAGAAGAAGGGCCGACCGGCGGCGATGCACTTGTCGACGAGCCGGGCGTGCTCGCTCGTCCAGGTGCAGATCCACACCAGGTCGCTGCCGGCGATGACCGCGTCCTCCGAGTCGGCCACGGTGGAACCCGAGGCGGCCGCGAAGGCCGCGGCACGGTCGGGATCGACGTCGAACACGGGTCCGCGAACGATCTCCACGGGGGAGCGGCGCAGCATCTTCGAATGGAACGTGGCGATGTGGCCGGTGCCGATGAAACCGACGACGGGAGGGTTCGACATGGTTCCCACGTTAGATGCGCACGACGCTCAGAGCGTCCGGGCCCCGAGGACGTGGAGCACCTGGCGTCGCGACCGGCACAGCAGCGGCCATCGCTGCCAGGCGGGCATGTTCGCTCCCCACCGGGGTCGCACCGTCTCCTCGACGAGCTCGAGTCCCGCCTGCCCGTACACCTCGAGCCACGAGGCGCGACTGCGGAATCGCACGCCCTCACCCGCGGTGTTGGCGCCGAGCAGCCGCGCCGGGAGGGCCACGAGTCGGTTGGCGGTCACGCGGAAGATGAGTCGGCCCGTGGTGTCCGAGCCGATCATCGGCTCGTACAGGTTCTCCACCACGCACACCGTCCCGCCCGGGCCGAGAAGTCCCCGCACCCGGGAGAGGGCGTCCACCTGGGTGCGATCCGTGGCGGCCAGTCGACGCGCGACGAAGTGGTGCACGACCGTGCGCAGCACGACCATGTCGAAGGGTCCCACGGGAAGGTGCGCGTCGACCGTTCCCGTCACGTAGTCGACCCGGGGATGAACCCGGCGGTGCGGGACGGCCGAGACACTGGGGTCGAGCACGGTGACGTGCACGTCTCGCCCGGGGCATGACTCCACGAGGGCGACGGCAAAGGCGCCGATGCCGCCCCCGATGTCGAGGATGCGCACGGGTCGGAGCGGCATGCCGCCGATGCGCGCGGCGAGGGCGACCACATCGAAGCTGCGCGTCGTCGTGCCCGCCGACCATTCGATGAACTTGGCGTCGGACTTCTCGTCCCTGAGCGGGGCACCGGCCGTCGTCTCGTCCACGGCTCGAACCTAATCGGCGATGGGTATCGGCCGACTCAACGGGGAACCGACCGCGGGACGAGGGCGAAGCCGACGACGAGCGCGACGACGACACCGGCCGACAGGGCGAAGCCGGCCTGCTGGAGGAGAGGACCGGCACGCCCCGTGAGGGCGGCGACAGCCACGGGGATCGTCATCGAGTCGGAGCGCGCGAGGAACGAGGTGGCGCCGAATTCGCCGAGCGACACCGCCGCACCGAGACCCCAGGCGCGTGCGATCGCGGGACGCAAGGACGGCACGCCGATGCGGAGCCAGGCGCGCACGGGTCCGGCGCCGAGATCGGCTGCGGTGTCGAGCAGCACGCCGTCCACCGCGCGCACCGCCGGACCCACCGCGCGCACCGCGAGGGGCAGGGCGATGACGGCGTGCACGACGGGGATGAGCCACGTCGCGGCGCGCCAGTCCACGGGATCGACGTCGAAGGCGAGCACGAGGCCGAGGCCGAGGGTGACGGCACTCGTTCCGGCCACCGCGAGCGACACGGTCTCGAGGACGCCCGGTCGCCCCCGACGAACGACGAGGAGTGCGAGGGAGAGGGCGAGGGTCCCGGCCAGGGAAGCGAAGACGACCGAGCGCACGACGACGGCGGGAACGTCGATGCCCACGTCGAGGAGCATCCCGTCGCCGAGTGCTCGCCATCCGGCGAGCGTCCACCGTCCGTCGAGGCGCAGCGACCTCACGAGAACGAATGCGAGCGGGGAGGCAACGAGGACCGTCATCGTCCATCCGATGAGCGGTGCGGCCCAGCGCACCACGGGTCGACCGGCGGTGCGGACGCGTCCCGCCGCGCCCACCATCGATGTCGTGCGCCCGCGCCGGGCGAGAACGAGGACAGCCGCGACAACGATGAACTGCACCGTCGACAGGGCGACGGCGATGTCCGTTCGCCCGAGACGCACCGCCTGCACGAACACCTCGGTCTCGACGGTGCGCATCGCGGCGTCGCCGAGCACCGTGGGGACCGAATACGTGGTCATGCAGAAGACGAACACGAGTGCCGTCGCCGCGAGGACCGACTCGCGCACGTGGGGCCAGACCACGTGGCGGGCCCGGGCGAGGTACCCGGCGCCCAGCGACGCCGCGGCCTCGAGTTGGTCCGGGGGAACGAGACGCCACCGGGGGCCGACGACGTGCAGGACGACGGCCGCATTGAACACCACGTGGGCCCACAGGACGGCGGCGGTCCCGCGCTCCGGGACGACCGCGAGGACGCCGGTCGCCACGACGACGGCGGGCATGACGAAGGGCACCGATACGGCGGCGACCAGCCACCGGGACCCGGGGAACACGTGGCGATCGAGCGACCACGCGGTGAGGAGACCGACGACGGTCGCAGCGGCCGTGCTGGCGAGGGCGAGACGCACCGTCACGAGGATGACCCCGCGCAGGGACGGGTCGCCGAGCACATCGCCCACCGCGCCGGGCCGGAGATGTCCCGCCCCCATGGTGGCGAGCGGCCACGCGACGAACACG
>JBDLRG010000109.1:0-2909 GCA_039800125.1 Actinomycetota bacterium | reverse complement strand
GACCGGTCGGGTCAACCGGCGCGACGACGCACCCCCGAGTCTCATGGCCCAGCGCATCATCGCGCCCGGGAACCTCGAGCAGCGCGCTCCGGAGATCGTCCTCGGACTGCCGGCGGCCTTCCCCGCCGAGATGCTGGAGAGCCTCAAGTCGATTCTCGCCGACTTCCCCGGCGAGTCGCCCGTGCGCATCCGATTGGCGGGAGGGAAGATGTTCGATCTCGGCCAGGAGGGCCGTGTCGACGTGGAAAAGGCCCTGGGACCCCTGCGCATCGCGTTCGGAATGAACGCCGTGAGCATCATCTGAGCGCGGAGTTTCCCCTCACCGGCCCGGGAATGGCACAATGGTGCGAGCCGGTGCGAGCCGGTTGACCGCGGACGACCCGGAGGAGCGACCAGCCTCGATGGCCCTCGACATCACGACCCAGGATTCCAGCGCTGTCACCGACGAGCAATTGGACGAGATGGCCCTCATCGGCGGCGCCTTCGGGCGGGAACATCTCGAGAAGGCCCGCGGCGACTGGGTGCTGTGCACGTCGGCCCGCGCCGATGGCAAGCTCCACGGCGTCATGTTCGCCACCCTCGAGCGGATCGGCGGGACTCCCTGCGTGCTCATCGGTCTCCTGACGGTGAAGCGCTCGGGAAAGCGTGACACCGTTCTCAAGGGCCTGATGACCGAGGCCTACCACCGTGCCCTCATGGCTTTCCCCGACGAGGACGTGGTCGTGGGAACCCGTTTCGCCCGTCCCGACGGCATGGAGGCCTTCAAGTCGCTCGCCGACATCATTCCCCGCACCGGACACCGCGCCGACGGCGAGCAGCGAGCCTGGGGTCGGCGCCTGGCTCGCCGATTCGGCGTCGACGCCCGTTACGACGAGAAGACATTCATCGTCGCCTCCGACGGTCGCGGGGGCTTCCTCGATCATGAGTCCTCCAAGCCCGAGCGGACACCCGCCGCCATCACGGCCCTCTTTGATGGCGTGAACGATGCCAAAGGAGGGTCCCTCGTCGTCCACGGGTGGACCACGGTGGAGAGCCTCCTGAAACTCGGCGCCAAGGCCTGACCCGGCTCGCCGAGTGGATCTCGAACTCCTCGTCGGCCGACGGCGTTCGGTCCGGGATTTCGATCCCTCCCCGATCGAGGAGGGCCTCTTCCTGAACTGCGTGAATTTGGCGACCCGTTCACCGAACGCCGGCAACTCCCAGGGCTGGCACCTCGTCTCGTGGGAGGGCGAGGAGACCGCCCGTTACTGGGACGTCGCACTGCCCCGCGAACTCCGTGGCGGATTCGCATGGCCCGGCCTGTTGCGCGCACCCGTGCTCGCCCTGGTGGGGACGGATCCGGAGGCCTATCTCTCGCGCTACTCGGAGCCCGACAAGTCCGCCACCGGATGGGGAGGATCGACGGCGGCGTGGCCGGCGCCCTACTGGACCGTGGACGCCGCCTTCGCCACGATGACCCTCATGCTCCTCCTGGAGGACCGGGGACTCGGGACCCTGTTCTTCGCCCACGCCCGTGAGGCCGACCTGCGTCGCGAGTTCGGGATTCCCGCGCACATCGTCCTGCTCGGTGTGCTGGCCACGGGGAGACCCGCGGACGCCCCGCGGAGATCGGGGCGCAGTGCCGGGCGGGCCCGCCGACGCGCCGACGAGATCGTCCACCGCGAACGGTGGTGAGCCTCAGGCTCCCATCGCGTGGTAGCCCCCGTCGACGTGGATGATCTCCCCGGTGGTGGAGGGCATCCAGTCGGACAGGAGGGCGCACACGGTGCGGGCGACGGGTTCGGGATCGCTCACGTCCCAACCGAGAGGAGCGCGCTCGTCCCACACGTCCTCGAACAGCGCGAAGCCGGGGATCGACCGGGCGGCCATCGTCTTGATCGGACCGGCGGCCACGAGGTTGCAGCGGATGCCACGAGGGCCGAGCTCGCGTGCCAGGTACCGACTCGTGGATTCGAGGGCGGCCTTGGCCACTCCCATCCAGTTGTAGGCGGGCCATGCGACGGTGTTGTCGAAGTCGAGGCCCACGACGGATGATCCCGGCCCCATGAGGGGCAGGAAGGCATCCACGAGGGTCTTGAGCGAATAGGCGGACACGTGCAGGGCGACGGAGACATCGGACCACGGAGCGGCGAGGAGGTCGTCCCCGAGGCAGGACTCCGGCGCGAAGCCGATCGAGTGGAGCACGCCATCCACCCGACCGAGTGCGGCGCCGACCCGGTCGCGGACATCCGCCACGTGCTCGGGAACCGTGACATCGAATTCGAACACCTCGGGTTCGACGTCGAGCTTGCGGGCGGTTCGCTGGGTGAGCGACAGGGCGCGACCGGCCCCCGTGAGAACGATGTCGGCACCCTCGCGCTGGGCCATCCGTGCGACGGCGAAGGCCAGCGATGCATCCGTGAGCACACCGGTGACGACGATCTTCTTTCCCTGCAGCAGAGCCATGCCGTCGACCGTAGTTCCGGGGCGGTCCGTGTGTAAGGCTCGCAGGGATGCGAATCGGAATTCTCGGAGGAACCGGGCCCGCCGGGAGTGCCCTCGGGGCCCGTCTCGCCTCGGTCGGATACACGGTCGTCATCGGTTCCCGGTCCCGCGAGCGGGCTCTCGAGGTGTGCGACACCCTGCGGGCGAAGCACCCGGACCTCTCGCTCGCACTGGAGGGAGGGGACAACGCCGACGCCGCAGCGTGCGAGGTCGTGGTGCTCGCCACGCCCTGGGACGGCGCCGCCACGACGGCGAGGGACAACGTGTCCCTGCTGAAGGGAAAGGTCGTCATCTCCATGGCCAATGCACTGGTGAAGGTGGGGCACGAGTTCCAACCTCTCCTCCCTCCACGAGGGAGCGTGGCGGCCCACGTGCAGGCGGCCGTGCCCGATTGCAGGGTCGTGGCGGCTTTCCATCACCTGCCG
>JBDLRG010000108.1:0-7985 GCA_039800125.1 Actinomycetota bacterium | reverse complement strand
GGGTTGGTTGCTCGAGACCCGCCGCTGGGCTCTCGTGTCGTGGGGCTTCCTCACGCTCGGCATCATCCTCGGGGGATGGTGGAGCTACGAGGTGCTCGGCTGGAGCGGCGTGTGGGCCTGGGACCCGGTGGAGAATGCCTCGTTCCTCCCGTGGCTCACGGGCACGGCCTACATCCATTCGGTGCTCGTGCAGGAGCGGCGCGGAATGCTGCGGGTGTGGAACCTGTCGCTTCTCGCCGCGACCTTCAGCCTCACGATCCTCGGGACCTTCCTCACGCGGTCCGGGGTCCTCAACAGCGTCCATGCCTTCAGCGAGAGCGACATCGGCGCCTGGCTCCTCGTGTTCTTCGGGGTCATCGTGGCGGTGTGGGTGGGGCTCATCGGATGGCGCGGCGACCGGTTGCGCGCCCCCGGCACCATCGACTCCCCCCTCTCGCGCGAGGGCGCCTTCCTCGCCAACAATGTTCTCTTCGCGGTGTTCGCCTTCGTTGTGCTCCTCGGCACGGTGTTCCCTCTCGTCGTGGAGGCCCTCCAGAACCGCCAGCTCGTGGTGGGCGAGCCGTTCTTCGACCGGCTCGCCTCGCCGATCGGCATCACGCTGCTGTTCCTCATGTGCATCGCGCCCGTCCTGCCGTGGCGCAAGGCGTCGGCCGAGCTGCTCTCCCAGCGCCTCCTGTGGCCGGCATGGGCGGGCACGGCGTCGCTCGCCGTCGCGGTGGTGCTCGGTGCCACGGGAGTGGAGCCCCTCCTCACCTTCGGGCTCGGGGGCTTCGCGGCCGGGGCGGCCCTGCGCCAACTCGTCCTCGCGACGCGCCGTCAGGGGTGGCGCGGGTTCGTGGGACGCGCCAACGGGGGGATGGTGGTGCACCTCGGGGTCATCGCCATCGCGGTGGCGCTCGCGGCGTCCAACTCGTTCACACGCAGCCAGGAACTCGACCTCACCGTCGGTGTGCCGGCGCGCTGGGCGGGTCACACGTTCGAGTTGGTCGGCTTCGACGAGGTGGACGACGACCGGCGCACGACGGTGAGCGCAGTGGTGCGCATCGACGACGGGCGCACCTACGCCCCGGCGATCACCAAGTACAAGGCGATGGGGATGAACATCGGCACACCGTCGGTGCGCACGTCCCCGATCAAGGACATCTATCTCACCCTCGAGCCGCCGGTGAAGCCGTCCTCGGACACGGCCCGCATCAAGGTGTTCCTCAAGCCGATGATCATGTGGATGTGGATCGGCGGGGGTCTCATGGGGCTGGGGACCCTGCTCGCGCTGTTCCCCGGCGGTCGTCGCCGACCCACCGACCCCGTGTCGGCACCCGTGCCCGAGGCCGCGCGATGACCTCGACGGACCTCCCGCCCCCGGACGTCGTGCCGAGGCGCGCCGCCCGCTGGACGGCGATCGCCGCGGGTCTCGTGCTCGCGGGTCTCATCGCGGTGCTCGTCGTGGCGCGACCCGGTGACGACGAATCGGCCTCGTCGCATCTGCTCGGGCGACCCGCGCCCGAGGTGCGATCCACCACGCTCGACGGCGGCACCTTCGACCTGGCGCGACGCAAGGGCTCGTGGGTGGTGCTCAACTTCTTCAACTCGACGTGCGTGCCCTGCATCCAGGAACATCCCGAGATCGTGCGGTTCGTCGACGACCAGCGCGACGCGGAGGAACCGGTCGAGTTCTACACGATCATCAACGACGACTCCGACGGCGCTGTGCGCGACTTCTTCGCCGCCAACGGCGGGACGTGGCCGCTCGTGCGCGATGACGACGGCACCATCGCGGTGTCCTTCGGTGTGGCCAAGGTGCCCGAGACATGGGTGGTGGACGCCAACGGCTTCGTGCGCCTGCGCATCCTCGGTGCGGTGACCGCCGACTTCCTCACGGAGCGGATCGCCGAGGCCCGCGCACCGGGTGGCGCGCCGTGAACATCCGTCGCCGCGTCGCCTGGGCGTTCATGGCCGTTGCCGCCGCGTCGTTGTTGGCCTTCGGCGCCGTGCGCGACACGGGTCCGCTCACCCAGGCGGAACGGATCGACTCCATCTCGCGCCGCATCGCGTGCCCGACCTGCGACGGTGAGAGCGTCTACGTGTCGCGGGCGTCGGCGGCCGAGGCCATCCGCAACCAGGTCGCCCGCGACGTGGCCGCCGGTCGTCTCGGCGATGACGAGATCGTCGCCTCCATCGCCGATGCCTACGACGCACAGGTGCTGCTCGTGCCGCGGGCCACGGGATTCGATTCGCTCGTGTGGATCCTCCCCGTGGCCGTCCTCGTCGCGTCGGTCGCGGGGCTGTGGTCCGCCTTCCGACGCTGGGGCGAACGAGACGACGGTCGTCCGACCCGCGAGGATGAGGCGCTCGTGGCGCGACTGCTCGCGGCCGACGATCCCGACAACGACGAGCCGGTGTAGGTGGGAGCCGTGTCCGTCGACGACCTTCGCGAGCAGCAGTGGTTCCTCCTCGGCTCCCTGCGCGACCTCGACCGCGAGCTCGCCGCCGGCGACATCTCGGCGGAGGACCACGCCGAACTGCGTGACGGATACGTGGCGCGCCTCGCCGCGGTGACGCGCGAACTGGCCGGTGAGGAGCGCCGCCTGGGGCGCACGACCCGTCCCCGTCGTGTCGGCCGGCGCATCGTCACCGTCGTGTCGGTCGCGGCACTCGCGGCCGGGTCGGGCATGTTCGTCGCCTCCAATTCCGGTCAGCGCCTGCCGGGGGGCACCTCGTCGGGCGGCATCGACACCTCGATCGCGGGCATGCTCGCCGTGGCGCGGTCCCTGAACTTCACCGACCCGGCCCGGGCGATCGAGATGTACGCCGACGTGCTCAAACTGGATCCCGACAACGTCGAGGCGCTCACGTACCAGTCGTGGCTGCTGGCGCTCTCGGCGCGGGAGGCCTCGGACGAGGTTCGCGCGCTGGCGATGTCGACGGCGGTGTCCGGACTCGAGCGCGCCCTGACCGTCGACCCCTCGTATCCCGACGCCCACTGCCTGCTCGGCATCGTCTATTTCCGGTTCATCGGGGATGCGGTGCTCGCCAAGCCGCGCGTGGATGCGTGCCGGGCCCTCGACCCCCCGGCGGAGGTGGCATCCTTCGTGGCCGCCATCGCCGAGCAGGTCGATGCCGCCGTCGGTCGCTGACTCAGGGCGCAGGCCGGTGTTCAGCCCGCACGAAGCGGCCCGACTCCCGGTGCACGACGACGATCGCGGCCTTCTTCACCCCGGTGGGTAACCCGTCCGCCGACATGCCCCGGCGCACGAGGGCATCGAGGAGGTCGGGGATGAGGTCGCCGTGGCTGCACAGCACGGCACCTTCGGATACGTCCTCGAGAAGGGCGAGGGCGGGTTCGAACGGGGCACCCTCGGCGAGCCGGTCGTCGGGCAGCACCGACAGGCCGAGCCGGTCGGCGAGGGGAGCGAGCGTCTGCAGACACCGCAGGTACGGACTCGAGAGGCACGGACCGACGGCCAGGGAGGCGAGCGCCTCGGCGATCGCCTCGGCCTGGGCGACACCCGCGACGGTGAGAGGGCGCACGGCGTCGTCCTCGGTCCAGGTGGAACGGCTGCCCGCCTTGGCGTGGCGCACGATGTAGAGGGGCACGGCACAACGGTAGCGAGGGGTGGGGAAGCCCCCGTCCGTCTCGGCACACTGTCCGCGTGGGATTCTTCGAACGCAACCGACGCGAGGTGGAGGCGATGGGATTCGATCCCGGTCGCCTTCCTCCCGGCCAGTACCTCACCAACCGCTTCCCGGTGCTGCACGTCGGTGACGTGCCGGACTACCGCCCGGGAGCGTGGTCGTTGCGGATCTTCGGTCTCGTCGCCCGCGAGGTGACGCTCGGATTCGACGACCTCATGTCGCTCCCAGTGGCCGAGACCGTGTGCGACATCCACTGCGTGACCAAGTGGTCCCGTTTCGACACCCGGTGGCGCGGGGTGCGGGTGCGCGACGTGCTCGCCCTGGCCGGCCCCATGGACGGAGCGGACCACGTGATGATGCACGCCGACGAGGGCTACACGACCAATCTCCCCCTCGCCGACGTCCTCGGGGACGACTGCCTCGTCACGTGGGAACACGACGGCACACCACTCGAGCCCGAGCACGGGGGCCCGGTGCGCATGGTGGTCCCGCACCTCTATTTCTGGAAGTCCGCGAAGTGGTTGCGCGGCATCGAACTGATCTCGGGTGACGCCCCCGGCTTCTGGGAGCGCAACGGCTACCACATGCGCGGCGATCCGTTCCTCGAACAGCGCCACTGGGGCGACTGACCCCGCGATGCGTCAGAGCAGGCGACGGAAGATGCGGGCCTTGCGCGGCGTGTAGGGCGGATACGCCAGCGACGGATCGATGCGCGTGCCGCGGGCGAGCACGGGCTTGAGGTGCTGGAAGATGCGCACGCTCGCGTGCCCGTGGTACGCGCCCATGCCGCTCTCGCCGACGCCACCGAAGGGCAGATTCGGGTTGGTGAGGTGCATGAGCGTGCCGTTCACGGTCACTCCACCGGCCGTCGTGGTGTCGAGAACCGCGCGCACCACCGCCTTGTCACGGGCGAAGACGTAGAGCGCCAGGGGGTGACTGCGGGCGCGGACGAAGGCCGTGGCCTCGGCGATCGAGGCGACCGGGATGACCGGGAGCAGCGGCCCGAAGATCTCCTCGTTCATGAGCGGCGACGAGACGTCCACGTCGGCGAGCACGGTGGGGGCGATGTAGCGCTCCTCGGCCACGGCCTCCCCGCCGATGACGGGCGTGCCACCCGCCATGAGCCCGCGCAGGCGGTCGAAGTGCCGGGCCGACACGATGCGGCCGTAGCTGTCGCTCGTGCGGGGATCCTCGCCGTAGAAGTCGCTGATGCACCGTCCGATCGCGTCCACCAGCCGGTCGCGCACCGACTCGTGGACGAGTACGTAGTCGGGGGCCACGCAGGTCTGGCCGGCGTTGAGCCACTTGCCCCAGGCGATCCGTCGCGCGGACACCTCGAGGTCGGCGGAAGCATCGACGATCGCGGGGCTCTTGCCGCCCAGTTCGAGGGTCACGGGCGTGAGGTGGCGGGCGGCGGCGGCCATGACGACGCGGCCGACGGTGCCGTTGCCCGTGTAGAAGACGTGGTCGAAGCGTTCGGCGAGCAGTGCGGTGGTCTCGGGGACCCCGCCCTCCACCACCGCGACCGCCTCGACATCGAGGTAGCGCGGCACCAGCCGGGTGAGGAGGGCGGAGGTCTCGGCGGAGACCTCCGAGGGCTTCATCACCACGGTGTTGCCTGCGGCGATCGCACCGGCGGCCGGCACGAGGAGGAGCTGCACGGGGTAGTTCCACGGGGCGATGACGAGCACCACGCCGAGGGGCTCGGGGATGATCGTCGAACGGGAGGGCAACGTGACGAGGGGCGAGGAGACGCGGCGCGGTTTGTTCCACCGGCGGAGGTTGCGGATCATCAGGTCGATCTCACCGATGACGAAGGCGATGTCGGTCACGTAGCCCTCGACGTCGGGCTTGCCGAGGTCGGCGCGCAGGGCGGCACCGAGTTCGTCCTCGTTCTCCTCGAGCATGCGCTTCATGGCACGGAGCTGACCCTCGCGCCAGGCCAGGTCGCGGGTGCGACGGGAGTCGAACACGCCGCGCAGTCCCGCCACGAGGGCGGCGATGGAGGTTCCGGTGTCGGTGGGCCGGTCGGCGATGGATGTCATGGGAATCTCCTCGGGACGGGCCGGGCAGGCGCCCGGCGTTCGGTGCGTCGACCGGGCACGAGCACCCGGACGACGGCTAGATGGTGGTGACGCAGAACGTGTTGCCGCCGGCGATGCTGGCCGTGAGTTCCGGATCGGTCTCGCCGTAGATGGCGTCGAGCATGCCCTTGACCATCCCCCGCTCCACCGCGCACAGCACGGGATGTTCGATGGCCACGTCACCGAACGGACAGTGGCTGGTGACGATGCGCAGGCCCTCGTTGCCCCTGTCGGCGCGGGAGGCGAATCCGTGCGCGGTCAGGGCGTCGGCCACGGCCTGCACCGCCGAGCGCAGTGAGCGGTGTCCGACGGCGACGTCGTGTCCGGTGAGCCCGGTGGCCATCGCGCGTCCGTACTCGTTGCCGACCGATTCGGCCATGTCATGGGCGACGTCGTGGGGGAGCGCGGCGAGCGCCTTGCCGAGGAGGATGAGCACCAAGTCGTCCGTGCGAACGGGCAGTTCGGTGTCGAGGTCCTTGCTCGCGACCCGGTAGTGCTTCGAGGGACGACCGACCCCGGCACCCTTCGTGCGCTCCACCGACACCTCGAGGTAACCCCCGGCCGCCAGCTTGTCCAGGTGGTGACGTGCCACGTTCGGATGGAGGTCGAACTTCTCGGCGACCTGGGCCGCGGTGACGCCCTTGTCATGCTCGCGGGAGAAGAGATAGATCGCCCGGCGGGTGGGATCGCCGAAGGCGGACGTGAGGGCGGACACGGTGGCGGTGAAGGCCTGTGGATCAATGACGCTGGTGGTCGTCTCGCTCACGGCGGTATTCTACCTATGGCCGTAGTGCAAATGTGCCGTTCCCCGGCGCGAGCACCGCGGTTCCACCCCCGACCAAGGAGCTCCGCGGAGATGGCCAAGCCCACGTCAGACCAGGTCATCGAGGCCCTGCGAGCCGTCGACGACCCGGAACTCAACCGGTCCATCGTCGAACTGGGGATGGTGCGCGACGTGGTCGTCGCTCCGGGTCTGCTCTCGCTCACGGTGGTGCTCACGGTGTCGGGATGCCCGATGCGCAACGAGATCGATTCCCGCGTGCGCGGTGCGCTGGCGCCCCTCGCCGACGGCCTGGACATCACCATCAACTTCGGGGTGATGACCGACGAGGAGCGGGCCAACGTGCGACGCATCGTCGGCGGACCCGGAGGTGCGCCCGAAGGTGGCGGGAGCCAGCGCGTGAATCCGTTCCTCGCGAACGACAACACCACCCGCGTCATCCTCGTGTCCTCGGGCAAGGGGGGTGTCGGCAAGTCGAGTGTCACGACGAACCTCGCCGTCGCGCTCGTGGCGCGCGGACACTCCGTCGGGGTGCTCGACGCCGACGTCTACGGCTACTCGATTCCGCGCATGCTCGGGGCCGAGCACGACCCCGTCGTCATCGACGCGATGATCGTGCCCCCCGTGGCACACGGCGTGAAGTGCATCTCCATCGGCCACTTCATCGAGGACGGAAAGGCCGTCGTGTGGCGGGGGCCGATGCTGCACAAGGCGCTCGAGCAGTTCCTCACCGACGTGCACTGGGATTCCCCCGATTACCTCCTCGTCGACATGCCCCCGGGCACGGGCGACGTGGCGCTCAGCCTCGCCCAGCACCTTCCGCGCGCCGAGGTCATCGTGGTGACCACGCCCCAGCCCGCGGCGCAGAAGGTGGCGCGTCTCTCGGCCGCCATGGCCGAGATGGTCAAACTGCCGGTTCGCGGTGTGGTCGAGAACATGTCCTGGTTCACCGGCGACGACGGAAAGCACTACGAGATCTTCGGCTCGGGCGGAGGCGAGGAACTGGCCCGCGACCTGTCGGTGCCGCTGCTGGCCCGCATCCCCCTCGTGTCCCAGCTGCGCGAAGGCGGTGACGAGGGCCGACCCGTCGCGGCCCATGCGCCCGACTCGGAGACCGGTGCGGCCTTCCACGAACTCGCCCGTGCGCTCGACGAGACCCGTCCCCGTCGCATGTTCAGCAAGGGACTCAAGCTTCTCTGAGACCTGTGGTGAGTGCGGTACCGTGAGCGCGCCGGCAACCCCCTGGACAGGAGACAACGACGTGGACATCCGCATCGGCGTGACGAACGCACCCCGTGAGATCAACATCGAACTCGAGGACGACGAGGCGGCGCGCACCGCTCTCAAGACGGCCGTGGACGGGGTCCTCTCGGGGGGCTCCAAGGTGCTGTGGGTGACCGACAAGAAGGGCCGCGACATCGCCGTGCCCGCCGAGCGAATCGCCTACGTCGAGATCGGGTCCGCGGCGGCCGAGCGCCGTATCGGAT
>JBDLRG010000107.1:0-5929 GCA_039800125.1 Actinomycetota bacterium | reverse complement strand
GGCCGGCATCGACGACCCTCGCGAGCTCGCCCGCCTGCACTCCCCCATCGGGCTCGACCTCGGCGGACGCACACCCGAGGAGACCGCCGTCTCGATCGTCGGCGAGATCATCGCGGCCCGCACCGGACGCTCGGCAGTCCCGTTGTCGCGCTCGGCGGGACCCATCCATTGAGGCGCGGCCCGGCATCACCATGAGGACGATGGGGGTCCTGCTCGCCGCCGGGGCCGGATCGCGGTTCGGCGGCGACGTGCACAAACTCGAGGCCGTCATCGATGGCATGCCGGTGGTGGCACGGTCGTGCCGCGCGATGTGCGATGCGGGACTCGACGAGGTGCTCGTCGTGCAGGGAGCAGTCGACCTGCGCCTCTTCCTGCCCGAGGTGTCCGTCCTCTTCAACCCCGAGTGGGAGACCGGACAACGATCCTCGCTGCTCGCCGCTCTCGCCGAGGCCCGGCGCCGCGGAGTGGACGCCGTCGTCATCGGCCTCGCCGATCAACCTTTCGTGCCCGCCTCCGCGTGGCGTGCGGTGGCCGAGTGCCCATCGCCGATCGCAGTGGCCGTCTACGCGGGAAGACGCGGCAATCCGGTGCGACTCGCCGCCTCCACGTGGGACCTCCTCGCCGGCGAGGACGGCCCGCCCGACGAGGGGGCCCGCTCGTTCATCGCCCACCATCCGGAACTCGTCGCGGAAGTAGCCTGCGAGGGCAACCCCGCCGACATCGACACCCCGGAGGACCTCGGCCCATGGACCTGAACCACGACTTCACCGTCGACGTGCCCGTCGAGGAGGCCTGGCACATCCTCACCGACGTCGAGCGCATCGCCCCGTGCCTGCCCGGAGCCCAGCTCCAGGAGATCGAGGGCGACATCTACCGTGGCGTGGTGAAGGTCAAGGTCGGTCCCATCCAGGCCCAGTTCAAGGGTCAGGCGTCGTTCGTCGAGCGCGATGATGCCGCCCACCGGGTGGTTCTCAAGGGCGAGGGTCGCGACACCGGCGGCAAGGGCAACGCCTCGGCGCTCATCACCGCCACGCTCACCCCGACGGGTGTCGGCGCGACGCAGGTCAAGGTGCACACAGACCTCTCCATCACGGGCAAGGTCGCCCAGTTCGGCCGTGGCGCCATGGCCGACATCAGCGACAAGCTCCTCGCCCAGTTCGTCGAGAACCTCGACGCCATGATCTCGGCCGGCGGAGCGGCACCCGCACCCTCGTCTGCCCCCGCTCCGTCCCCCGAGCCCGCTCCGTCGGCTTCCGCCGCGGCCGCGGCAGCACCCGAGGTGCGACGCGTCGACGCCCCCGAGGCCGCTCCGATCGACCTGCTCGCCACCGCGGGCGGCACCGTCATGAGGCGCGTCGTTCCGGCCGCCGTGGCGGTCGTGGCCGTCATCGTCGCCCTCGTCGTCCTTCTCTGATCCAGGAGCGTTCCGGTGTCGCGCACGGGTGAGGAACCGACGGAGGCGGACCGGGAGGCGGTGTCGCGCCTGCTCGGTCGCGAGCCGCGCAGTGCCTACACCGTCGCGGTGCGCGGCGCCGATGGTGCCCCGGTCGTGCTGCGCAACATGCCCGTCATGGACGACGGCACCCCCATGCCGACGCTCTATTGGCTCATCGGCCCAACCGAGGTGACCGCAGTATCGGTGCTCGAGGCGGCGGGTGGCGTCGACGAGGCGGAGCAAGCAGTCGGTCTCGACGCCATCGACGACATACACCGTCGCTACGCCGCCGAACGCGACGCCCTCGTGCCCCCGGGTCACGACGGCCCGGTGCCCTTCGGCGGGGTCGCCGGCACGAGACGCGGCGTGAAGTGTCTGCACGCGCATTTCGCCTGGTGGCTCGCCGGCGGCGACGACGCGGTGGGCGAGTGGACGGCGGCCCGCCTCGCCGCGGCGAACGCGGGTGTGACGGTGCGCACGTGAGCATCGTCGCCGTCATCGACGTCGGATCGAACTCGACGAACCTGCTCGTCTCGGGGCCCGACGGCGAACCGTTGCGTTGGCGCGGAGCATCCACGCGTCTCGGCGCCGGCCTTGCGGCGACGGGACGTCTCGAAGCCGACGGCATCGCCCGCACGGTGGATGCCGTCGAGACCCACCTCGGCATCGCCCGTGAACTCGGTGCCGCGCACACCGTCGTGGTGGGCACCGCCGCCTGCCGACGAGCGACGAACGTCACCGAACTCGCCACCGCCATCGCCGACCGCACCGGACTCACTCTCGAGATCCTCTCCGAGCACGACGAGGCACGCCTCGCCTTCGACGGCGCCGTGGCCGGGCTCGACACCGTCGATGTGCCCACCCTCGTCGTGGACATCGGCGGAGGCAGCACCGAGTTGGCCGTCGGCGTCCGTGAGGCCGAGCTCGCCCTGAGCATCCCGTACGGTGCCGTCACCTCCACGGAGAGCAACTTCTCCGCCGACCCGCCCCCTCCCGAGGACCTGACCAATCTCATCGGCGAGGTGGGCGACGAGATCGACGACCTTGTCCGGGTGCATCCGGCCCTCGGCGCCGTCGGTCGCGTCGTCGGCGTGGCGGGAACGATCGTCACGGTGGCCAAGGTGGAGGTCGGCACCAACGACCCGTCCGCTCTCCACGGCATGGTCCTCACCCGCGACGCCGCCGAGGACGTGTTCCGCACCCTCGCCACGGAGAAGCCCGCCGACCGGGTACTCAACCCGGGTCTGCCGCCGGACCGCGGGGACATCATCGTGGCGGGGTGCTGCATCCTCGTTGCCCTCATGCGTCGTCTCGGGCTCGACGGCATCACGGTGTCGACCCGAGGGCTCCTCTTCGGGGTCGCCGCGCGTGAAAGACTGGCCGAGTGACGACGATGCACCCGGCCCGGCCGAGCAGTGCCGGGTTGCGCCTCTACGGACGGCGCGTCGTGCTGCGTCCCCTCGTGGCCCAGGACTTCGCCGACTGGAGCGAAGTGCGGCTGCGCAACGGTGAATGGCTCACCGGGTGGGAGCCGATGCGCCTCCCCCATCATCCCGAGCCCGAGACGAATCCCGAGATCTTCGCCGCGCGATGCGCCGCCCGGGAGCGCGAGCGCCTCGCGGGCGGACAGTGGGCCTTCGGCATCTTCGTCGAGGGACGCTTTGCCGGGGAGATCAACCTCAACAACGTGGTGCGCGGCGCGTTCCAGTGCGCCACCATCGGATACTGGATCGACCGGGACCGGGCGGGCCGGTCGTACATGCCCGAGTCCGTGGCCGTCACGGCGCGTTTCGCCTTCGAGGAACTGCGCCTGCACAGGCTCGAGATCTGCGTCATTCCGCGCAACCATTCGTCGCGTCGCGTGATGGAGAAACTCGGCATCCGCGAGGAAGGCGTCGCCGAGCGGTACCTCGAGATCAACGGCACGTGGGAGGACCACGTCCGCTACGGGATCACCGTCGAGGAGTGGAACGCGGGGCGGGAATGGTTCGCCGAGCACTGGCTCGGCGACTGATTCTTCTCAGGGGAGCAGGTCCCGGGCCGCCGCACGCACCCGCCGGGCGGAGCTGCGGCGCCTCCTACCCTTCCCCTACTTCTTGGAGATGCGCGCCTGCAATGCGGCGAGACGCTCGGCGAACCACGGTTGCCGCGTGCTCCACAACTGGGGCTCCAGCTCGCGGGCGACGGCATCGGGGTGCGTGGCCACGTCGTGCATCGCCGCGATGGTGCGCTTCACCTCGATGAGAAGGTCCCGCGGTGCCGATGCCGCGCGCACGGCCAGGCGCCGGGCCTCCTCGAGCAGGGCGTCGTCCTCGACGCACCGCCACGCGAGTCCGACGCGCTCGGCCTCGGCACCATCGAGGATCTCGCCGAACACGACCGTGGCCATCGTGGCCTGGGGCCCGACGGCGCGGCGCAGCATCCAGGTGTGTCCCCCGCCGGGATGGATGCCGATCTGGAGGAAGCGGGTGTCGAAACGAGCCGATCGACCCGCGATGCGCACGTCGCATCCGAGAGCCAGGTTCATGCCCGCCCCCACGGCCGCACCGTTCACCGCCGCGATGGTGGGCAGGGGGCTGCGCGCGATGCGCAGGAAGCCCTCGTAGATCACCCCGAGGCTCTCCCCGGTGGCCGTGGCCAGGTTGCCGAGGTTCGCCCCGGCACAGAACGCCGGTGCCGCACCGGTGACGACGACGGCCCCGATGTCCGGATCAGCCTCGATGCGATCCATGGCCGCGACGATCTCGTCGACCATCGGCTGGGTGAGTGTGTTGCGCTCCGACGGATTGTTCAGCGTGAGCACGGCCACGCCGTCGGCGACGTCGACGAGCACGAGGGCCACGGCTCAGGCCCCCCGGGCCGGCAGCTCGGCCGTGGCGGTGAGTTCGATGCCGCCGCGCGGACGCTGCGTGAGGACCACGCGCACCCTCCTCGGCGCAGCCGTGGCCATGATCTCGGCGGCGATCTCGGCGGCGAGGGCCTCGGCGAACACCGCCCTGTCGCGGAAACGCCACAGGTACAGCTTGAGGCTCTTCGATTCCACGCACCGGTCCGCCGGCTCGTACTCGATGACCACGGAGGAGAGGTCGGGCTGACCGGTCACCGGGCACATCGAGGAGACCTCGTCGGTGGAGAACCGCACGCTCGTCACGTGTGCGGGAGCGGGAAACACCTCGACGTGGTCGATGGCATGGCGCACCGTGGCGCCCAGGACGGTGAGGCCGGCGGTGTCGCTCATGGGGTCAAGGCTAGGCCAGGTCGGCGGGCAGGAGGTCGACGAGCGGCACGAGCGGACGCGGCCCCACGTGTTGGATGACCTCGGCGGCCGCGATGGCTCCCATGCGCGCGCAGTCGGTGAGGGCCAGGCCCCGCGTGAACCCCCGCAGGAAGCCCGCCGCGAAGAGATCCCCCGCGCCGGTGGTGTCGACGACGGTCCCGACGGAGACGGCCGGAACGGCATGAACGTCGTCACGGGTGACGATGACCGAGCCCTTCTCGCTGCGGGTCACGGCGCCGATGCGACAGTCGCGTCGCAACATCTCGATGGCGTCGTCGAACCGGTCCTCCTCGTAGAGCGACAGCAGTTCGTTCTCGTTGGCGAAGACCAGGTCGATCTCGTCACGCACGAGGGCCCGGAAATCCCCGCGGTGCCGGTCGACGCAGAAGGCGTCCGACAGGGTGAGGGCCACCACGCGTCCCCGGGCGTGGGCCGCCGCCGCTGCGCGCCGGAAAGCCTGCTTGGCCTCGGGCCTGTCGAAGAGGTAGCCCTCGAGATACAGCACCGCGCCAGCAGCCACGATGTCCTCATGGACGTCCTCGTCGGAGAACATCGCCGAGATGCCCAGATGCGTGCTCATCGTGCGCTGTGCGTCGGGGGTCACCGCGATGATGCAGCGACCCGTGGGTTCGTCCCCGCCGCGACCGGCGCGGAAGTCGACCCCGAGCGCGGCCAGGTCGCGGGCGAAGTCGGCCCCGAGGTCGTCGTCGGCCACCCTGCCGATGAAGGCCGTCTCGCCCCCGAGGCTGGCGATGCCGGCGATCGTGTTGGCCGCCGATCCCCCGCTCGTGCGCACCCCGTCGCCGAGCGCGGCGGAGATCTCGAGCGCCCGCGTCGTGTCGACGAGTTGCATCGATCCCTTCACGAGCTGCTGCGCCCCGAGCACATCGTCGTCGACGAGGGTGATGATGTCGACGAGCGCGTTGCCGAGGCCCACGACGTCGTAGCGGATGCCCTCCTTGTCGGTGAGACCGGGGACATGGGCGGTGAACGGATGGCTGCGGGGCACGGTGCGTCAACCTAGTGGCGCGGACACGGTGCCTCGCCATCCCCAGGATTATCCTTCTCCCATGAGCCACCTCTCCGATCCCCACCGGCTGCCGCGCACCGTCGTGCCCTCGCGCTACGAGCTCGTGCTCTCGCCCCGGCTCGAGGACGCCGCGTTCGGCGGAACCGTGCGCATCGAGGTCGAGGCCGCGACGGCCGTGGACGAGATC
>JBDLRG010000106.1:0-4217 GCA_039800125.1 Actinomycetota bacterium | reverse complement strand
CCCGAATCGTTCAAGACCAAGGAGGAGAGCAAGCTGTCCGTCCTGGACGGGATCCTGGAGCCGGAGAGCCATCCTTCGCTCTACAAGGACTTCTACCACAAGGTGAGGATCAACTACTATCCTCCCCGGGGGGACAACAAGGAGGGCTGGGACAACATCGACATCTTCGGGTGGCTGGGCTACCCGATGCAGATCAAGGTGAACTTCCTCTGCCGTGACTCGATCCTGGCCGCGCCGCTCGCCCTCGACCTCGTTCTGTACTCGGACCTCGCCCAGCGCGCCGGTCTCGGCGGCATCCAGGAGTGGCTGTCCTTCTATTACAAGAGCCCGCAGGTGGCGCCCGGCCTCTACGCCGAGCACGACCTCTTCATCCAGCTCACCAAGCTGAAGAACACGCTGCGCTGGATGATGGGCGAGGACCAGATCACCCATCTCGGCCGCGAGTACTACGACGAGATCTGATCCCGCCGTGAGCCGGGTCTCCCGCGTCCTCTCGCGCGTCCATCCGGCGGTGCTCGACGCCGTGTGCGTCCTGCTGCTCGTCGTCGTGGGCACGCGCAATCACGACACCGACGACGGCGTCCTCGCCGTGCTCGGCGTGGGCCTGCCCTTCTGGATCGCCCTCGCGGTCGTGCACGCCGTTCCCCCGGTCCGACGCCGTGCCGCCCAGACCGGGACCGGCGCGATCGTGTGGGTGGCCACCGTCGCCATCGGCATGACGCTGCGCAACCTCGTCTTCGATCGCGGCACCGCGGCGGCGTTCATCGTCGTGGCCACGGTCTTCCTCGGCATCACCATGCTCGGGTGGCGCAGTGCCCGTCACCCGGGCGCGAACCTCACTCGCTGAACAGCGGCAACATCGCCGAGAGCGCCGTGCAGGCCCGACGCGCGTCGTCGAGGAGGCGCACGGCCACCCCGATGCGAGGGGCCTCGGACGCGGGAACGACGACTGTGCCGCACACGGAGTCGCCCTCGAGGGTCAGGGTGGGCCCCGCGAGGAGGTCGTTCAACCGGTTGACCTCGGCGAACACGGCGGGTGAGTCGGGCACAGGGCCGGCGAGTTCGGTCGAGACGGCGAACATGTCGTGTCCGGTGCCGTCGATGACGAGGATCTCGACCCGGTGCGTGCGACCCCCACGCTCGAACAGCACGGGATGCACGCGGGCCCCCCGCCGGGCAGGAACCGCGTCGGCGACGTCGGCGAGTGCGTCGCAGAGGGAATCGATGTTCCTGCGCACATGGTCCTCCATGACGGGCAGGCGGATGCCGAGTCGCCCGTCGGACATGCACAGGTAGTCGGGGTCGCGTTCGTCGAGGAAGACCCGGACGAGTTCGGACGATTCCTGCCACATCATGAACAGATTCCAGAGGTCGCCCGGGGCGACGCTCACGGTGCGGTGCCCCCCGGCAGGGACGGGAAAGGCGCGGGTGACCCGGCCGTAACCGAATCGACGCCAGTCCACGGTCGCCACCACCTGGTTGTCGCCGAACTCGATCTCGAGATGGGGATGCCAGTCCGAGATCTCGACCGCCCCGGGGGGCTGACGGTTCGGCAGGGTCATGAGGGAGATGAAGTCGCGATCGGAGAATTCCGCCCATGCCGGAGGCGTCCGCGGGTCCGATGAGCGGGGCGGGACGCAGGCGTCGGGCAGGGGCCGGAACGGACGGACATCCACGGTGGTGTAGCGGCCGTTCACCGCTCCCACGGCGACGTCGGCCCGCTCGTCGTGGAAGATCGTCGCCTCGTCCTCGCTCTGTTGATTGAGCACGTCCTGGAGCGAATCCACGAGGTCGATCGGGAGGAAGAGGGTCGACCTCGGGTCACCGGGTCTGCCCGGGGTCCGCAGCCACAGGCTCTCGTGCTCGTCCCCGATGATCCAGGTGCGCCACGCACCCGTGCTCGTCATCCATAGCCCGCCGTTCGTGAGCGTCTCGTGGTGACGGGAGCGGGCGAGCATGGCGACGTCGTTGAGCTCCTCGCGATCGACCAGGAGGGACCACGACGAGCGGTTCGCCTCGAAGCGTTCCTTCACCGCATGCCCCAACGCCGCGCGTGGAGCGGCAGGGGGCGACCGTCCACGCCGAACGTCGCGGGACCCGAGGCACGAGTCGTCGACCGCGCCGGCGCGTCACCCTCGCCGTCGATGATGCCGTCGATGCGGCGCGTGATCGGCAGGACACGATCGAGCGCCACGTCGGCGATGGCGAGGCTGACGACCCCGTCGGCACCGCGCTCGACGGACACCCAGCCGCGGGTGCCGCTCGGATGCTCCCCGAAGAGCACCGTGAGACGACGTTCGAGCTCGCGCGCCTTCGGCTCGATGTCGAGATGGTCGAGCGCCGCCCTCTCGAGGGCGGCGGTCACCCCCGCGGCGCGGGGGTCGACGGGTCCCGGCGGGGACGACGGGTCGGGAATGGTGGTCAACGGTTCTCCTTTGTTGGGGTTGTCGGATGCGGATTCATGGCTGGGCGGCGTCACAGGAAGACCCCGACGACGTCGGCGAGCGCCCGGGCCCGGGAGACGAGGTCGTCGATCAGACGGCCGATCCCGCCGATGTCCGCACTGTTCACCTCGCGCGCCACGAGAAGGCGACCGTCCCGGTGGAGGACCTTCTCACCCGGCCACGCGGCGTTGAGATCGGCGATCTCCCGGCCGAGTGCGTCGCTCCAGGGAACGCGCTCGGCGACCGTGCACTTGAGCCGCACGACCGCCGCGGAGTCCCCGAGCACCGGCAACAACGTGACCACGACCCGGTCCCCGCCACGACGTGCCACGAGAGTCGCGGTGGTTCCGCCATAGGGGTCGTTGTCCACCGCCCAGCCGGCACCAGTGAGGGCGTTCACGACGCGCGGACGCTCGACGGTCACCGAACGATGGCCCCCGAGCACCCAGAGCGTCCAGTCGTCCTGGGCGAAGCGCACGAGGAGGGGACGGCAGAAGAAGAAGGCCATCTGAACGACGAGCATCGGGTCGCACAGGCCCGAAAGATGCACCATGGCGGCAGGGGCAAAGAACGAGAGTTCCCTTCGGTGGTGGTCGTCGGCTTCCATCCCCACCCGCTCCACTCCGAGCCCCCACGGTGTCAGGTCGCGACTGAACTCGACGCGCTGTCCCGTGAGCACCACCCGGACGAAGGGCGGCATCCGGTCGTCGTCGAGACCCACCGGGCTGCGGGCGAAGAGAGAGATGACCGGGCTGGGGTCGATGTGCACGACGAGACTCGTGTCTGTGTCGATCCAGGCAGGCGTCGATCCGGCGTCCACGTGGCTCATCGAGAGGTGGTGCAATCCGTCGACCAGCTCGAGAGTGCCTGCCTGCGGGTCGTACCCGAGGACGACCTCCTCGGCGTCGGCCGGCAACGAACTCGGCAGCACCGCCAACAGGCGCTCGGGGATGTCGAAATGGTCGGCGCCGATGGCATCGAGGAAGGCGAGCGCCGCGTCCTCGGCCGGGTCGTCGCACTCTGTCTCGAGGGTGCCCACCACGTTCTCCTCGGCACAGATCCACCGCCGTCCGAAGTCCGATCGGGCCAATCGCACGGTGGTGGCCTCACCCGGATTCGTGAAACGCCGGGCCCATTCGGCCACCCGGTCGTACTCGGTGCAGGTCAGGCGAAGGAGGTGGAGGCGAGGCGGAGCGTCTGGCATGGGCATCTCATCGTGACGGATACCTGTGCGGGGGTTTGGCGGGGAACCCGCGGCGACTGGGGCCCACCCACCCCATGCGACCGGTCAGTCGGGGAAAAGGGCGTGGATGACGCCCTCGTAGGCCACGTCGTTCCACTCGCGCGCGATGCTCGTCTCGGGATCGAACTCGACGTTGAGACGTCCGTTCGTGGCCCCGATGACCCACATGAGGACCGCCCGTAGGCGAGGTCCACCCGAGAGCCAGCCGGCCGCCACACCGTGGGCGAGGGCATTCTCGAGACGCGTGACCATCGCGCGGTCCACCGTCACAATCTGCTGCTGAAGGTCCGGGCGCGATACCGCCGACCCCACCACCTCGGCGCGCAGACGACGAGGACCCGAGCGTGCCGGGTCGAAGGCCACATCTGCGGCCTCGCGCAGGGACCTCTTCAGGTCGTCCCGCGACGCGGCGGCCTCGAATCGCACGGCGAGAAACTCGACGATGTCGGCAATCGAGCGGCGGTACCGCTCGGCCTGAGCGGCAATCACGAGGCCCTCGCGACTGCCAAAGGCGCGGTAGAGGACCGGTG
>JBDLRG010000105.1:0-15008 GCA_039800125.1 Actinomycetota bacterium | reverse complement strand
TGATCATCACGTGCTTGATGCGCGTGTAGTCGTCGAGGGAGTAGGCCGAGAGGTCCTTGCCGTAGCCGGACTTCTTGTACCCGCCGTGGGGCATCTCGGCCACGAGCGGGATGTGGGTGTTCACCCACACGCAGCCGAAGTCGAGGTTCTTCGTCATCCTCATGGCCCGGCCCAGGTCGCGCGTCCACACCGACGAGGCGAGGCCGTACTCGACGCCGTTGGCCCAGCCGAGCGCCTCGTCCTCGCCGGAGAACCTCTGCACCGTGATGACCGGTCCGAAGATCTCGTTCTGGATCATCTCGTCGTCCTGGCGCAGGTCGGACACGACCGTGGGGGCGTAGAAGAAGCCCTCCGAGCCGACCCGCTCGCCACCGGTCACCACCCGAGCGTGCCCGGGTGTGCGGGACACGAACCCGGCGACGCGCTCCCATTGGGAGGCGTTGTTGAGCGGGCCGTAGGCGGCATCGGCCTCACCGGGCCCTGCGGTCTTCGTGGCTGCCGCCTGGGCGGCGAGCGCGGCGACGAACTCGTCGTGCACTCCGGCGGCGCACAGCACCCGGGTGGCCGCCGTGCAGTCCTGTCCGGCGTTGAAGTATCCGGCCGCGGCGATTCCCGCCGCGGCGGCCTCGATGTCGGCGTCCTCGAACACGATGACCGGTGCCTTGCCGCCCAGCTCGAGATGGACGCGCTTCAGGTTCTCGGCGGCGGCCGTGGCCACCTCCATGCCGGCGCGCACCGAACCCGTCACCGACACCATCGCCGGGATGTCGTGGCGCACCATGGCCCGTCCCGTGTCGCGGTCGCCGCACACGACGTTGAGCACGCCGGCGGGGAGGAATTCGGCGGCGATCTCGGCGAGCAGGGTGGTGGACGCCGGCGTCGTGTCCGACGGCTTGAGCACCACGGTGTTCCCCGCGGCGATCGCCGGAGCGAACTTCCACACGGCCATCATCATCGGGTAGTTCCACGGCGCCACCTGGGCGCACACGCCCACCGGCTCGCGGCGCACGTACGAGGTCATGCCCGCCATGTACTCGGCGGCGGCGCGTCCCTCGAGGTTGCGCGCCGCACCGGCGAAGAAGCGGATCTGGTCCACCATCGGCGGGATCTCCTCGCTCGCGGTGAGGGCCACGGGCTTGCCCGTGTTCTCCACCTCGAGGGCGATGAGTTCCTCGGCGCGGGCCTCCACGGCGTCGGCGATGCGCAACAGGGCGAGCGCGCGTTGCGAGGGGGTGGTGCGACCCCACGCTTCCTGGGCGGCGGCGGCCGCGGTCATGGCGGCGTCCACGTCGGCCGGTCCCGAAAGGGGCGCGGTGGCGTAACTGCGGCCGGTGGCGGGGTTCACCACCTCGGTGGTGCGCCCGTCCAGGGCGTCGGACGGGCGGCCGTTGACGAAGTTGCGGAAGGTCTTCATGGCCCCACATTTCCACACCGGTCGCCGCCGCGACACCCCCGTCCGGCGGGCCGGGTCCGGCCGCGGGCGGATAGACAGAAGGCATGGCATCCATCGCGACCGTCGGAGTACCCAGGGAGATCAAGACCGCCGAGGGCCGGGTTTCCCTCACCCCCGACGGAGTGCGCGAGTTCGAGCGCCTCGGGATCGACGTGTTCGTCGAGACCGGCGCCGGCGAGGGCGCCTCCATCAGCGACGCCGACTACGTGGCGGCCGGGGCCGACATCGTCCCCACCGCCGCCGAGGCGTGGTCGAAGGACATGGTCATCAAGGTGAAGGAACCCAAGCCCGAGGAGTTCGCCTTCCTGCGTCGCGACCTCGTCCTGTTCACCTATCTCCATCTCGCCGCCTACCCCGAGGTCGCCCGCGCGCTCATCGACGCCGGCACCACCGCCCTCGCCTATGAGACCGTCGAGGGTCCGGGTGGCACGTTGCCCCTGCTCGCCCCCATGAGCGAGGTCGCCGGCAAGCTCGCCCCGCAGATGGGTGCCCACTTCCTCGAGCGCACGCGCGGCGGTCGCGGAGTGCTCATGGGAGGCGTGCCGGGCGTGAAGCCCGCCGATGTCGTCGTGCTCGGGGCGGGCAACGTCGGCTGGAGCGCGGCCACCGTCGCGGCCGGCATGGGGGCCGACGTCACCGTCATCGACCGCAGCATCGAACGCCTGCGGTGGGCCGACACCGTGAAACCCGGCAACATCACCACGCTCGCCTCCAATCGCGGCTCCATCGAGCGCGCGGTGGCTGCCGCCGATCTCGTGATCGGAGCCGTGCTCGTGGCGGGCGGACGCGCCCCCGTCGTCGTCTCCGAGCAGATGGTGGCCTCCATGAAGCCCGGTGCCGTCATCGTCGATGTCGCCATCGACCAGGGAGGGTGCATCGAAACGAGCCGCGAGACCACCCACACCGACCCCGTCTACGTCCGCCACGACGTGGTGCACTACGCGGTGGGCAACATGCCCGGCGCGGTGCCGAACACGAGCACCTACGCACTCACGAACGCCACGCTCCCCCATCTGCTCGACGTGGCCCGTCTCGGGGTGCGCGCCGCGGCCGAGGCCAACCCGTTCCTCGCCGCCGGCCTCAACGTGCACCGCGGCCTGGTCACCTGCGCCCCCGTCGCCGAGGCGCTCGGCACACCCCACGTGGATTCCCTCGTCGCGCTCGGACAAGACTGAACCCGTGACCCTTCCTGCCGCGAATCTCGACGTTCCCCAGCTGCCCTTCCGGCCGGAACAGACCCGCGAGGCCCGTCTGGCCACCCTGCGCGACATCGGGCGCGAGTCCTGGATCGCCCGCAACGAGATCGGTTTCACCGTTCTCACCTACGAGGCGGTGCAGGGCGTCCTGCGCGACAAGCGGTGGCACAGCGCCACCGGACTCGCCGCCCGCATGGCCGGTGTCACCGACGAGAAGTTCCTCGCCCGCCGCCGGGTGTCGATCCTCAGCGCCGAGGGCGACATGCACGTGCGCCTGCGTCGACTCGTCGGCCAGGCGTTCTCCCCGCGCTCGGCGGACCGACTGCGTCCGTTCATGCGCGAGGTGATGAACGGTCTCGTCGACCCGCTCGCCGCCGCCGGACGCGCCGATGTGGCCGTCGACATCTGCGACCCGTATCCCATCCCCGTCATCTGCGAACTCCTCGGCGCCCCGAAGGAGGACTGGCGCCTCTTCAGTCGGCTCGCCGAGGATGTGCTCCTCGTCTTCAGCGGCAACCTCCTCGAGATCCTCCCCCGCGTCGTCGCGGCCCAGGAGGAACTGGAGGAATACGCGAAGGGTCTCATCGCTGCGCGACGCTCCACCCCCGCAGACGACCTCATCACCGACCTCATCGCGGCCGAAGAGGCCGGCGACCGTCTCGACACCGACGAACTCGTGATGATGGTCGAGGCCGTGATCGTCGGGGGCACCGACACCACCCGCAACCAGCTCGGTCTCGCCGTGGCGCTCTTCGCCGAGCACCCCGACCAGTGGGCCATGCTCGCCGAGGACCCCTCGCTCGCGCCTCGGGCCGTGGACGAGGTCATGCGCTACCACGGCGCGGTGGCCAACACGGTGCGCTTCGCCTCCGAGGACATCGAGTTCAACGGCGTGCTCTTTCCCGCGGGCACGATCGTGTCCACGTCGATGGCGACGGCGAACTTCGACCCGGCCGTCTTCCCCGACGCCCTGCGCTTCGACATCCGCCGTGAACCGGTGGGCCAGCCGCACCTCTCCTTCGGCAGCGGCATCCACTTCTGCCTCGGATCCTGGCTCGCGCGCGCCGAACTGCAGGAGGCACTCCTCATCCTCTCCCGTCGCATGCCGAACCTGCGCCTCGACGGACCCGTCGTGCACAAGCCATCGGCCAACGCCATCTTCGGCGTCGAACATCTCCCTGTCGCCTTCGACACCGGGCACTGACCCGCCTCGATGGTCCCTGAGGCTCCCCCCGCGCGCCGACGCTTCCGGCCCGGTCCGGCCCGGCCCGGCACGGCCCGTTCCGCCTTCTCTCACCGGAACTTCCGCGCCGTATGGACGGCCAACTTCCTCTCGAGCGTGGGCGGCTGGATGCAGAACGTCGTGCTGCCCGCCTACGTCTATGCCCGTACCGACAGTGCCTCCATCCTCGCCGCGTTCGTCTTCGCCCAACTCGGTCCGCTGCTGGTGCTCTCGGTGCCCGGCGGCGTCATGGCCGACCGTGTCGATCGACGCACCTGGCTCCTGTCGGCACAAGCCGTTCAACTCTCCAGTTCGATCCTCCTCGGCGTGTTCACCGCGCTCGACTCGTCACTCCTCCTTCTCTTCCTCGCCCAGCTCGGTGTCGGGGTCGGAAACGCCCTCAACGCCCCGGCGTTCTCCGCCGTCATGCCGAGTCTCGTGCCGCCGGCGGACCTCGGGGGATCCATCAGCCTCTCGTCGGTGTCGGTGAACGGATCCCGGGTCGTCGGCCCGGTCATCGTCGCCGTCATCATGTCCTGGGGGGTCACCCCGGCCCAGGTCTTCTTCCTCAATGCCGCCACGTATCTGTTCGTCGTGCGCACCCTCGCCCGTGTGCCCCTTCCGCCGAACTCGGAGCGCAAGGAGTCCGGGTGGCGTTCGTTCAGTCTCGGCTTCCGCACCGCCCGGGAAAAGCCCGTCATCGGCCGGATCCTCCTGTCGATGACGACGTTCTCGCTCATCTCTCTCCCCTTCGTCGGTCTGTTCGCCGCCGTGGCCGCCAAGAACTTCGACATCCAGCCGCGCACCTCCACCTACAAGTGGCTGTATGCCACGTGGGGACTCGGAGCGATGTTCGGAGCACTCTCGGTGGGCACGGTGTTCGCCGCCATGGACAAGCGCCGCGCGGCCCAGTGGGGCTTCGTCGCATTCGCCGCGGCCATGACCTTCTTCGCGTTCTCGTCGTCGACGGTGCCGGCCTTCGTCACCGGCTTCTTCCTCGGGGCGAGCTATTTCGCCACGACGACGTCGCTCCTCACCGTGTTGCAGGGCCGTCTCGAACTGGAGATCCGCGCCCGGGTGCTCGCCCTGTGGTTCATGGCGTTCGGGGGCACGGTGCCCCTCGGCAACCTCATCTTCGGACCGGTCATGGACGCCATCGGCGCGCGGCCGGTGCTGTTGCTCGGCGCGGTGTGGGCGCTCGTGCTCGCCTGGTGGTGCGACATCGTGCGCATCGACGGTCGCACGGGCGAGACGGTTCCCGTCCTCTGACGCCGGTCGCCGGTCTCGGGACCGTCCGGGTCAGACGTCGCCGGTGAGGGCCCGCACGACGCGCTCGGTGGCCGCGGCCCGCGACCCCTTGACGAGCACCACCGCACCCGCGTCTGACGCGTCGGCGGCCAGTGCCTCGATGACCTCGGCGAGACCGCGTGCCGCCACTCCGTAAAAGTCCGTCTCGAAGGCGATGACCCCGATGCCGAGACCGGCCGCGTGCGCAGCGACGGTCGCGTGCGCCCGTTCGGGATCGGCGACCTCGGCCATCGCTCCGAGCACCGCGATGCGGCGGTCCGCCTCGGTGCGCGCGAGGGTGTCGAGTGCGGCCGTCATCGACTGCACATTCGCGTTGTAGGAATCGTCCAGAAGACGTGCACCGGTGGTCGTCGTCGTCCATCTCATGCGGCCCGGTTCGGCGACGGCGGAACCGAGCCCGCGGGCACCATCGGCCAGGGACACCCCGAGGGCGAGACCGACCGCGATCGCGGCGGCGGCGTTCGCCGCCATGTGATCGCCGGGGAACGGCACGGCGCACTCGGCGGTCTCGTCGCCGTGGTCGATGCGCATCAGTGCACGGCCGTCGCTGCCCCGTCCCGTCACCTGCCAGCGCAGGTCCGCCCCCATCGTCGAACCGAACGTGATCGTGCGCACGCCCTCGGGCACACGTCGCCGCAAGACCGGTTCGTACGGGTCGTCGGCGTTCAACACGGCGGTCCCGCCCGGGGCGATTCCCTCGAGGATCTCCCCCTTGGCCCGCACCACGCCCTCGATGCCCCCCACCCGCTCGGAATGCGCGTCACCGATGACGGTGATGACACCCACGTCGGGCGGGGCGATGCGGCAGAGGCGCGTGATCTCGCCGTGACCGCGCATGCCCATCTCGAGCACGAGTGCTCCGCAGTCCTCCGGCGCGCCGAGGACGGTCACGGGCACACCGAGGTCGTTGTTGAACGATCCGGCGGCGGTGTGCACCCGGGCGATGGCCGCTCCGAGCACGGCGGCGACCATGTTCTTCGTGCTCGTCTTGCCCACCGAGCCGGTGATGCCCACGACCGGGGCCGACATCGTCACGCGCACTTGCGTGGCCACCGCGCCGAGGGCGGCGACCGTGTCGTCCGCCTCCACCCGGGTGGGGGCCGCGTGCCCGCGCCCGGGCTCCACGAGCACGAAGGCGGCACCGGCTGCCACGGCGTCCGCGACATGGTCGTGTCCGTCGCGCTCCCCGCGCACCGCGACGAAGAACTGCCCGGGCGAGATCGTGCGGGAGTCGAACGACGCCCCGTCGGCGGTCGCATCGGACCCGATGAGGCGCCCCCCGGACCAGCGCGCGACGTCCGACGCGGTGATGCGCATGGGCCGACCCTAGTGGGGAGTACCGTCGTCGTGATGACCGCCGACGACGGACGCACGCTCCTCGCCGTCCTCTTCGGCGGACGCTCCGCCGAACACGAGGTGAGTTGCGTCACCGCCGCCCACGTGTTGCGCGCCGTCGACCGCGACCGTTTCGACGTCATCGCCGTCGGCATCGACCGCGCGGGCACCTGGTTCATCCACTCACCCTCCGCCGATTCCGAGGCACTCGTCGCCGCCGGTGAGCCGTGGGGCCCGACGGCCCTCGTCGACCTCGCGCACACCCGCCACCTGGTGGTGGTGCCCCTCATCCACGGACCGAACGGCGAGGACGGCACGATGCAGGGACTCCTCGAGATCCTCGACATCCCCTACACCGGCTCGGGGGTTCTCGCGAGTGCCGCCGCCATGGACAAGGGGACGGCCAAGGTCCTGTGCGCTGCGGCCGGCCTGCCCCAGGCGCGCCACGAGGCACACCGCGTCGACCGTCTCGACGAGAACGAACTCGCCGCCATCGCGCGACGCCTCGGCTTCCCGCTCTTCGTCAAACCCGCCAACATGGGCAGCTCGGTCGGCGTGTCGAGGGCGTCCGCCCCGGAGGAACTCGTGCGTTCCGTCGCTCTCGCCGCCGCCCATGACGAGTGGATCATCATCGAGGAGGCCGTGACGGCCCGCGAGATCGAGGTGGCGGTGCTCGGCAACCTGCATCCGATCGCGTCCCTCGCCGGAGAGGTGCGACCCGGGGCCGATTTCTACGACTACGAGGACAAGTACGTCTCCGGAGCCGCAGAGATCCTCGTGCCCGCCCCGCTCACGGACGACCGCATGGAGGAGGTGCGCGGGCTCGCGGTGCGCGCGTACGAGGCCCTGCGCTGCGAGGGCATGGCGCGCGTCGACTTCTTCCTCGAGGAGGACGGCCGCGGCTTCCTGCTCAACGAGGTGAACACGATCCCCGGCTTCACGCCGATCTCGATGTACCCGAAGATGTGGGAGGCCTCGGGACTGTCGTACCGCGACCTCATCTCGTCGCTCGTCGACCACGCTCTCGAGCGTCACGCCCGCCGCGCACGTCTCGCGCCGCGCACCTGATCCACCGGTCGCGCTGCAACGGCACGACGGCCCCGACGTCGTTGCCGAGCCCGGGGCCCGGTGTCAGTTGCCCGAGGCGGGAATGTTGATGACCTTGCCGGGCAGCAGCAGCACGTCACTCTTCAACGGCGGCCATCCGTTCATCGCCCGGGTCGCCTCCCATGAGACGCAGAACTTCGACAGGATCGAGTTCACGTAGTCCCCGGACTTGATGGTGTAGGTGCCCGCGGGACGGGTGCCGCACTTCGTCGGCTTGGCGGTGCCCGACGGCGTCGAGGTGGCGGTGCCACCGCCCGTGCCACCGGCCCCGTTGAGCACGGCCTCGGGCGGGATGCGCAGGGTCTGGCCGGGGAACGGGAACTGGCTCGACACGACCCAGCCGTTGTAGGCGAGCAACGTGGTGAGCGCGATGCCGTACAGGCTGGCCACGCCGATCGGGGTGTCGCCCGCCTTCACGGTGTAGAGGGTCTCCTGGCCGATGGCTCCGGGAGGAAGGGTCGTCACGCCGGGAAGGGTGCTCGACACGGGAGGGATGGTGGCGAAATTCGTCGGAGTCACCTCGACCACCGTCGTCGCCACGCCGAGAGCGTCACCACCGCAGGCCGACACGGCGAGGGGCACGAGACACACCATGGCGGCGCCGAGGGCGCGACCGGCGCCGAGGGCGCGGCCAGCGAGTCGTGCGGGACGGGGGGCGCTGTTCCTCACGGGCCCCACAGTAGGGGGCATGGCCGCTCCGATGGTGGCGCATCAGCCGTGTCGTCGGCCCTGTCCCCTGACGCGTCCCCGGCGACTCCGGACACCGCGAAGGGAACGGTCACACCAGGGGTCGGGACGTCGGGTCGACGGGCCGGGGCAGGCTCGTCTCGCCCATGAGACGGGCATCCACCGCGGCCGCACAGGCACGCCCCTCGGCGATCGCCCACACGATGAGGCTCTGGCCGCGTCCCATGTCTCCGGCCACGTACACGCCCGGGATGCTCGTTTCGTAGTTCTCGTCGCGCACCACGTTGCCGCGCTCGTCGAAGGCCACTCCGAGCGAATCGAGCCACGAACCCTTCTCCGGCCCGAGGAAACCCATCGCCAGCAGCACGAGGTCGGCGGGGATCTCCTGCTCGGTGCCTTCCACTTTCTCGAGACGACCGTCGCGCATCGCCACCTCGTGGACGAGGAGTGCCCGCACCGCACCGGTGCCGTCGTCGACGAAGCGCTCGGTGTTCACCGAGAACATCCGCTCGCCGCCCTCCTCGTGGGCCGACGAAGTGCGGTACACGAGGCTCCACTGCGGCCACGGGTTCGCCGCTCCGCGCTCGTCGGGCGGACGCGGCATGATCTCGAGCTGCACCACCTGGCGCGCGCCCTGACGAAGCGCCGTGCCGAGGCAGTCCGCACCGGTGTCGCCGCCGCCGATGACGACGACGTTCTTGCCGGCCGCCGTGATGGTCGGTTCGGAGAGGTCGCCCTCCTGCACACGGTTCGCCCAGGGCAGATAATCCATCGCCTGATGGATGCCGGTCAGGTCGCGGCCCGGCACGTCGAGGTCGCGGCGCAGCGTGGCTCCGCACGCGAGCACGACGGCGTCGTGCGAGGCGCGCAACACCTCGATGTCGACCGCCCCGCCGACGTCGGCTCCGGTGCGGAATTCGGTGCCCTCGGCGCGCATCTGGTCGAGACGACGGTCGAGGTGGTGCTTCTCCATCTTGAACTCGGGGATGCCATAGCGCAGCAGACCGCCGATGCGGTCGGCGCGCTCGAGCACGACCACGTCGTGTCCGGCCCGCGTGAGCTGCTGGGCCACGGCCAGGCCGGCCGGCCCCGAGCCGACGACGGCGACGCGGCGCCCGGTGCGGATGCTCGGCGGCTGGGGCTCCACCCAGCCCTCGGCCCACGCCCGGTCGATGATGTTCACCTCGACCTGCTTGATCGACACGGGGTCCTGATTGATGCCGAGCACGCAGGCCGTCTCGCACGGCGCCGGACAGAGACGCCCGGTGAACTCGGGGAAGTTGTTCGTCGCGTGCAGGCGCTCGATGGCGTCGCGCCAGTGTCCGCGGTAGACGAGGTCGTTCCAGTCCGGAATGAGGTTGCCGAGCGGGCAGCCGTTGTTGCAGAACGGGATGCCGCAGTCCATGCAGCGTCCCGCCTGATGGTTCAGTTCCGTCTCGTCGAAGGGCTCGTACACCTCGCGCCAGTCGCGCAGACGCACGGGGACGGGGCGGCGGGCGGGCCCGCTGCGCCCCCACTTGAGGAAACCGGTCGGTTCACCCACGGGACACCTCCATGATGCGGTCGGCCGTCTGGGCCTCGTCGAGTCCGGCGGCGCCGCACTCCTCGATGACGGCGAGCACCTTCTTGTAGTCGCGCGGCATCACCTTGCGGAAGGAGGACTTCTCCACCGTCCACGCCGCGAGGATCCGCGCCGCCACCGGCGAACCGGTGCGCTCGGAGTGGGCCACAACGGTGGCGCGCAGCCACTCCTCGTCGGCGGCCGTCACGGGTTCGAGGTCGACGAGCTCGTAGTTGACGTTGCCGGGCAGGTCGCCGTCGGGGTCGTAGACATAGGCGATGCCGCCCGACATGCCGGCGGCGAAGTTGCGTCCGGTCGGCCCGAGCACCACCACGCGTCCGCCCGTCATGTACTCGCAGCCGTGGTCGCCCACGCCCTCGACGACGGCGGTGGCCCCGGAGTTGCGCACGCAGAAGCGCTCGCCGACGAGACCGCTGATGAATATCTCGCCCGACGTGGCGCCGTAGCCGATGACGTTGCCGGCGATGACGTTCTCTTCCGGGGCGAAGGGCGCGGCGCGGTGGGGCCGCACGACGATGCGCCCGCCCGAGAGTCCCTTGCCGACGTAGTCGTTGGCATCGCCCTCGAGCACCAGTTCGATGCCGGCGGGCACGAACGCGCCGAAGCTCTGGCCGGCCGAGCCGGTGAAGGCGATGCGGATCGTGCCGTCCGGCAGACCCGCTCCCCCGCGGCGCTTCGTCACCTCGTGGCCGAGCATGGTGCCCACCGTGCGGTTCACGTTGCGCACCGGCATCTCGATGAACACCGGCTCGCCCTTCTCGAGCGCCGGTGCCGCCATGGCGATGAGCTCGGTGTCGAGGGCCTCGGCGAGACCGTGGCGCTGGGGCACGGACTGGTGGGGCGTCGAGCCGTACGGGTTGCGGGGCACCTCCAGGATCGGCGCGATGTCGAGACCGGCCGCCTTCCAGTGGTCGACGGCGGCCCGAGCGTCGATGAGGTCGACACGGCCCACCGCCTCCTGCAGGGTGCGGAACCCGAGATCGGCGAGCAGTTCGCGCACCTCCTCGGCGATGTACTCGAAGAAGTTGACGACGAACTCGGGTCGACCCGAGAAGCGCTTGCGCAGTTCGGGGTTCTGCGTGGCCACGCCCACCGGACAGGTGTCGAGGTGGCAGACGCGCATCATGATGCACCCGCTCACGACGAGCGGCGCGGTGGCGAAACCGAACTCCTCGGCGCCGAGCAGAGCGGCGATGATCACGTCGCGGCCGGTCTTCATCTGACCGTCGGCCTGTACGACGATGCGGTCGCGCAATCCGTTGAGCATGAGGGTCTGCTGGGTCTCGGCGAGGCCGAGCTCCCACGGCGCACCGGCGTGCTTGAGCGACGTGAGCGGCGAGGCTCCCGTGCCGCCGTCGTGCCCCGAGATGAGCACCACGTCGGCCTTGGCCTTGCTCACGCCGGCCGCGACCGTGCCCACGCCCACCTCGGCCACGAGCTTGACGTGCACGCGCGCCGCCGGGTTCGAGTTCTTCAGGTCGTGGATGAGCTGCTTGAGGTCCTCGATCGAATAGATGTCGTGGTGCGGCGGCGGGCTGATGAGGCCGACGCCCGGCGTGGAGTGCCGGGTCTTGGCCACCCACGGATACACCTTGTGTCCGGGCAACTGTCCGCCCTCGCCGGGCTTGGCGCCCTGGGCCATCTTGATCTGGAGGTCGTCGGCGTTCGTCAGGTACTCAGACGTCACCCCGAAGCGTCCCGACGCCACCTGCTTGATGGCCGAGCGCTTCGAGTCCCCGTTCGGCAGCGGCACGAACCGCTCCGGGTCCTCGCCCCCCTCGCCGGTGTTGCTCTTGCCGCCGATGCGGTTCATGGCCACCGCCAGCGTCTCGTGCGCCTCGGCCGAGATCGAGCCGTAGCTCATCGCTCCCGTCGAGAAACGCTTCACGATCTCGGAGACGGGCTCCACCTCCTCGATCGGCACGGGCGGGCGCTCCCCGGTGCGCAGTTCGAACAGGCCGCGCAGGGTGGCGAGCTTTCGTGACTGGTCGTTGACGGCGTCGGAGTACTGCCGGAAGATGTCGTAGCGCCCCGCACGCGTGGCGTGCTGCAGGCGGTACACGGTCTCGGGGTTGAACAGGTGGTGCTCGCCCTCGCGACGCCACTGGTACTCCCCGCCCGCCTCGAGGCGCCGGTGCGCGCGCAGGTCGGGACGCTCGGGATGGGCGAGCGCGTGCCGGGCGGCCACCTCGGCGGCGATGCCGTCGAGGCCGATGCCTCCGAGACGCGACACGGTGCCGGTGAAGAACTCGTCCACGACGTCGGTGGCGAGGCCGATGGCCTCGAAGATCTGCGCGCCGGTGTAGGAGGCGACGGTGGAGACGCCCATCTTCGACATCACCTTGAGCACGCCCTTGCCGGATGCCTTGATGTAGTTCGCCACCGCCTTGTACGGGTCCATGCCGCCGAGCCCGTGGAGGCCGCGCCCCTCGTCGGCGGCGATGAGCACCTCGATGCTCTCGAAGGCGAGATACGGGTTGATGGCGCCGGCGCCGTACCCGACGAGGAGCGCCATGTGGTGCACCTCGCGGGCGTCGCCGCACTCGACGACGAGACCGACCTGGGTGCGGGTCTTCTCGCGCACGAGATGGTGATGCACGGCCGCCGTCATGAGGAGCGACGGGATCGGCGCCCACACCTCGTCACCGTTGCGGTCCGACAGCACCACGATGCGCGCACCGGCGGCGATGGCGGCGCTCGTCTCGGCGCGCACCCGGTCGAGCGCGGCGCGCAGACCCTCCCCGCCGTCGGCGACGCGGTAGAGACCGCTGATGACCACGGACGCGAGGTGGGCGAGAGTGGCGTCCTCGTTGATGTGGATGATGCGGGCCAGGTCGCTGTTCGAGATGACCGGGAAGGGCAGCACCAACTGGCGGCAGCTCTCGGGGCCGGGGGCGAGGAGGTTCGCCTCCGGTCCCACGCTCGTGCCGACCGCGGTGACGACCTCCTCGCGGATGGCGTCGAGCGGCGGGTTCGTCACCTGGGCGAAGAGCTGCTGGAAGTAGTCGAACAGCATCCGCGGACGCTCGGAGAGCACCGCGATGGGTGTGTCGCTGCCCATCGAGCCGATCGGCTCGGCCCCGGTGCGCGCCGTGGGCGCCACGATGACCTTCAAGTCCTCGTCGGTGTAGCCGAACATCTGCTGGCGCCGCAGCACCGAGCCGTGGCTGTGCACGACGTGCTCACGCGCCGGCAGGTCGTCGAGTTCGGTGAGGCCCTGCTCGAGCCACTCGGCGTACGGGTGCTCGGCGGCGAGGGTGAGCTTGATCTCGTCGTCGTCGATGATGCGCCCCTCGGCGGTGTCGACGAGGAACATGCGACCGGGCTGCAGGCGACCCTTGCGCACGATGCGGCCGGGCTCGATGTCGAGCACGCCCGCCTCGCTCGCCAGCACGACGAGGTCGTCGCTCGTCACCCAGTAGCGCCCGGGGCGCAGACCGTTGCGGTCGAGCACCGCGCCGATGAGCGTGCCGTCGGTGAAGGCGACGTCGGCAGGGCCGTCCCATGGCTCCATGAGCGACGAATGGAAGCGGTAGAAGGCGCGCTTGCGCGGGTCCATGCGCTCGTTGTTCTCCCACGCCTCGGGGATCATCATGAGGAGGGCATGGGGCAGCGAACGTCCCGCCAGGTGCAGCAACTCGAGCACCTCGTCGAAGCTCGCCGAGTCGCTCATGCCCGGGGTGCACACCGGGAAGGCGCGTTCCAGACCGGGGATGAGGTCGCTCTTCAGCAGTGCCTCGCGGGTGCGCATCCAGTTGCGGTTGCCCTGCACGGTGTTGATCTCGCCGTTGTGGGCGATGTAGCGGTACGGGTGCGCGAGGGGCCACGAGGGGAACGTGTTCGTGGAGAAGCGGCTGTGCACGAGTGCGAGCGCCGACTCGAGGCGCTCGTCGCGCAGGTCGGGATAGAACGCGGCCAGCTGGGGCGTGGTGAACATGCCCTTGTACACGAGGGTGCGCGCCGACAGCGACGGGAAGTAGGTGCGCGACTCGCCGGTCAGCTCGTGCTCGATGCGCTTGCGCGGCACGAAGAGCCGGCGGTCGAGGTCGATGCCGGCGGCGCCGGCCGGGTCGTCGACGAAGAGCATGCGGAACACCGGCATCACCGCGCGCGCGGAGGCGCCGAGCGACTCGGGCTCGACGGGCACGTCGCGCCAGCCGAGCACCCGCAGGTTCTCCTCCGCGAGGATCGCGGCGACGCGCGCCTCGGCGGCGGCGCGCACACCCGGGTCGGCGGGCAGGAACGCGATACCGGCGGCGTACGAGCCGACCGCGGGAAGCTCCACCCCGGCCACGGCCCGCAGGAATCGGTCGGGCACCTGCACGAGGATTCCCGCACCGTCGCCGGTCTCGGGCTCGGCGCCGGTGGCGCCGCGGTGCTCCATGTTGCACAGCGCGTCGATGCCCATCTGCACGATGGACCGGCTGGCGACGCCACGGATGTGGGCGACGAAGGAGACGCCGCACGCGTCGTGCTCGAAGCGGGGGTCGTAGAGCCCGTGGGGAGCGGGGAGATCGGGATTCATGAGATGTCGTGTTCCTGGATGAACCGCTGGCGCGGTCACTGATGTGACGGGTTCACCCGGGACGACATTGGCCCGAGCAGGTCAGAGGCTAGCCAGCCCCCGGGCCGGTGCCAATGGGATTTCCGTGACGTCGCGGCGCGGGACGGGTCAGGCGGGGTCGGCCCAGACGGGGTCGCGCTTCTCGAAGTACGAGCCCACCGCCTCGCGCTGGTTGGCCCCGCCGATGAGCGAGCCGATGATGCGCCGTTCGGCGGCGAACTGGGCGGCCGCCGTGTCGTGCATGAGCCGGTTGAGCAACTCCTTCGCTCCGCGGACGGCGTCGGGGCTGCGGCCGGCGATCTCACGGGCCATGACCATGGCGTCCTCGCGCGGGTTCTCCGACAGACGGGTGACGAGCCCGAGACGCTCGGCCTCGCGGCCGTCGAAGATGCGCGCCGTGAAGACGATGTCCTTCATCTTGTCGGGGGCGACGAGTCCCTGCATGAGCACGGTGCCCGCCATGTCGGGAACGAGGCCCCAGAATGTCTCGCGCACGGAGAACTGCGTGTCGGGATGGGCGATGCGGATGTCGGCCCCGAGGGCGATCTGGCATC
>JBDLRG010000104.1:0-3002 GCA_039800125.1 Actinomycetota bacterium | reverse complement strand
CCGATGCAGGGGCCGCACGCGTTGGCGAGCACCGTGGCACCGATGGCCTCGAGGTCGGCGAGCAGGCCGTCGCGCTCGATGGTGGCGCGGATCTGCTCGCTGCCCGGGGTGACGAGCAGTTCGACCTTGGCCTTCAGGCCGTGGGCGGCCGCCTGGCGGGCGATGGAGGCGGCCCGGGTGATGTCCTCGTACGACGAGTTCGTGCACGACCCGATGAGGGCCGACGAGATCTCGAGTGGCCAGCCGTTCTCGGCGGCCGCCCGGCCCACCTCGGACCCGGTGCGATGGGCGCGATCGGGGGAGTGGGGCCCGTTGATCATCGGAGTGAGGGCCGAGAGGTCGATCTCGACGAGACGGTCGTAGGAGGCACCCTCGTCGGGGCGCAGGTGCTCGCGCACCGCGTCGGCGGCCGAGGCGATGTCGCCGCGGCTCGTGGCGCGCAGGTACTCGCCCATGTTGTCGTCGTAACCGAACACCGAGCAGGTGGCGCCGATCTCGGCACCCATGTTGCAGATGGTCGCCTTGCCGGTGGCCGAGATGGTGTCGGCGCCGGGGCCGAAGTACTCGACGATGGCGCCGGTGCCGCCCTCGACGGTGAGCTGGCGCGCCACCTCGAGAATGACGTCCTTCGGGCTCGTCCATCCGGACAGACGGCCGGTGAGGCGCACGCCGATGACCTTGGGCCAGCGCACGTTGAAGGGGAAGCCCGTCATGACGTCGACGGCGTCGGCGCCGCCGACACCGATGGCCACCATGCCGAGGCCGCCGGCGTTCGGGGTGTGGCTGTCGGTGCCGATCATCATCCCGCCGGGGAAGGCGTAGTTCTCCAACACGACCTGGTGGATGATGCCCGAGCCCGGTCCCCAGAAGCCGATGCCGTACTTGGCGCTCACGGAGCGCAGGAAGTCGTAGACCTCGCGGTTCTCGTCGTTGGCGACCTGCAGGTCGAGCTTGGCGCCGGCCTTGGCGAGGATGAGGTGGTCGCAGTGCACGGTGGAGGGCACGGCCGTCTCGGGGAGGCCGGCGGTCATGAACTGCAGCAGCGCCATCTGGGCGGTGGCGTCCTGCATGGCGACGCGGTCGGGATGGAAGTCGGCGTAGCTGCGGCCGCGCTCCATCTCCTGACCGGCGGGGTCCATGAGATGGTTGACGAGGATCTTCTCGGCGAGGGTGAGCGGGCGACCGAGGCGCTGGCGCCCGGTGGCGACGTTGCCGGGAAGCGTGGCGTAGACGCTCTCGACGAGGGAAAGAGGGGTGCCGGCGGAGACCTTCATGGCGGGACCTTTCTGTCGCGGGCCGGGGTACTTGCGTTCGGCCCCGACATAGACAACTCTAATACAAGTGAGGACGATCCGCTATCACCAGATCGCCGAGGAGCTCGGCACCCGGGTGCGCTCGGGCGAGTACGCCGCCGGTCGGGTGCTGCCGAGCGAGTCCGAGTTGTCCGACGAATTCGGCGTGAGCCGGGTGACGGTGCGCAAGGCGCTCGAGATGCTGCGCGAGGAGGGACTCGTCGACGCGCGCCAGGGCTTCGGTTGGTTCGTCGCCGGCGATCCGGTGCGCCAACCCCTCGCGCGCCTCGCCACGATCGAGGAACAGATGCGCGACTCGGGCGTGAGCCCGGAGCGGCGCATCCTCGAGTTCGCCTTCGAGAAGGCGACGCGCAAGGTGGCCGCGGTGCTCGGAGCGGGCCAGGTGCTGCGGGTGCGGCGCCTCAACCTCGCCGACGGGGAACCCTTCGCCATCGTCACCGTGTGGTGCCCGGCCGACCTCGCCGCCACGTTGTCGCGCGCCGACGTGGAGCGCTCACCGTTCTACGAACTGCTCGACATCCCGCTCGCCGGTGCCACCCAGACGATCGGGGCCGACGCCGCCACGCCCGAGGAGGCGGCACTGCTCGGCGTGCCGGCCGGTTCGCCGGTGCTGCGGTGCCGTCGCACGACGACGAGCGAGGAGGGGCGCACCGTGCTCGTGTCGGACCACGTCTTCCCGGCGCATCGCACCGAGTTCGTCGTCGACCTGCCGATCGCCGACCAGTCGATCGCCCCGAGCGGACTGCGACTCGTCGAATAGTCCTCGGTCTCGTCGAGTAGGTCGCGCCGGCTCGTCAACGAGCCTGGCGGGTCACCATGAGTCCCAGTGGAGCACCTTCGCGAGGGGCTCGCGCTTGGCCGGCTTGAAGTCGGTGCCGACGGTGTAGGCGATGGGGAAGAGGCCCGCCTGGCTGATGGTGGCGTGCGGGATGCCGAGGATCTCGGCCGCCTTCTCCTCGCCGCCGTTCATGAGGTGGATCGTCGTCCAGGCCGAACCCATGGAGCGCTCGCGCAGGGCGAGCATGAAACTCCACACCGCGGGCAGCAGCGAGCCCCATGCCGAGGCCGTCATGAACGAGGGGAGGTTGTCGAGGCGACCCTCGATGGCCGGCACGAGCAGGAGCGGCGCGCGGTGGAAGTTCTCGGCGAGGTACCAGGCCGAGTCGCGCACGGCGTCCATGCGCTCGCCGCGGGTGTCGCCGGCCGCGTACTCGCGGCCCGGCATCGAGGCGTAGAGGGCGAAGTTCTCCTTGTAGATGTCGGCGAGGGCCTTGCGCTTGGCGGCGTCCTCCACGACGATCCAGTGCCAGCCCTGGGTGTTCGAGCCGGTGGGGGCCTGCAGGGCCAGCTCGAGGCATTCCTCCACGACGGCGCGCTCCACCGGCCGGTCGAAGTCGAGGCGCTTGCGCACGCTGCGGGTGGTGGAGAGGACTTCGTCGGCGGTGAGGTTCAGGCGCATGGGGTCATCATGTCAGACTCTGCCCATGGCAGATCGCGTCACCGTCACCATCTCCGAGGGCATCGCCGACGTGCGATTCAACCGCCCCGACAAGCGCAACGCCCTCGACGGGGCCCAGTTCGCCGCCATCGTCGAGGCCGGGGAATCGCTGAAGAGCGACCGGTCCGTGCGCGCCGTCGTGGTGTCGGGCGAGGGGGCCTCGTTCTGTGCCGGGCTCGATTTCTCCTCGT